>NZ_JBLZPH010000167.1:0-22163 GCF_049199205.1 Shinella sp. M31
CCTATACCTTCATCAAGATCGGCGTCGAGACGATCCCGCCGGTGACGCTGATTGCGGCGCGGACGCTGATTGCCGGAAGCTTGCTCCTCGTTCTGGTGAAGGCACGCGGCCTATCGCTGCCGCGGGATCGTGCGAGCTGGGGCCGGTTTATCTTCCAGGCCTTCCTGAACAGCGTTTTTCCATTCACGTTGATCGCCTGGGCGGAGCAGACGACCGATGCCGGGCTTGCGACCATCCTCAATTCGACTTCGCCTATCTTCACCTTCCTCCTAACGATCCTCATCACCCGTCATGAGGCGGTGAGCGGCCGCAAGCTGCTCGGGGTTTTCGCCGGGCTGCTCGGCGTGTGCCTGATCGTCGGCTTCGAAGCGTTGGCGGGGCTCGGGCATCAGGCCTTGGCGCAGATCGCCATCGTCGCGGCGACCATCTCCTATGCGGGTGCTGCGATTTTCGGAAGGAATTTCGGGGGTATGGACCCAATGATTCCGGCCGCGGGGTCGATGGTGTGCGGTGCGATCCTGCTCATACCCGTCAGCCTGATCGTCGATCGTCCATGGACATTGACGCCCGCCGGCAGCTCGCTCGTTGCGCTGCTTGGTCTGTCGGTCTTTTCGACAGCGCTCGCCTTCGTCATCTATTTCCGCCTCCTCCAGACGCTCGGCTCGGTCGGTACGACGGCGCAGGCCTATATGCGCGTGCCGATCGGTGTCGCCATCGGCGTGCTGTTTCTGGGAGAGAGACTGATGCCCATGGCCTGGCTTGGCCTGGTCTGTGTTCTCGCAGGCGTCATTGCCATGACACGTGGCCAGATCGCACGAAGATTGTTGCTGCAGGTCGCTAGCACGGAAGCAGCGTAATTCGCGGGGGAACTGGTCCAGATCGTGAGTGCTCGAGGACCTGGCGGGTGGTGGCTTGTCTAGCAAGCGACGACCGGAATTTCAGGCGATGCCCGCAGGCTGAGAAGGTCCGCCTGTCCTTCGCTGATGACTATGTCTTCCTCGTGCGCCATGATGCCGCCGGCGAACATGGCCGAGGGCTCGATCGTCAGGACCATGCCCGGCGCCAGGACCGTTTCGTCTCCCGGCGCATTGGAAGGGTGCTCGGTGATGAGCTTTCCAAGGCCATGGCCAAAGCGGCCGACATTGCCGACCTCGAAACCGTGGGCGACGAGGACCTTCGCCTGAGTGTGGAACACGTCGGCCGCCGTCCGGCCCGGCCGTGCCGCCGCGATGCCGGCCTCGGTGGCATGCCAGAGTGCGGCATAGACCCGCGCAACGTCGGCGGAGGGCGGGCCGAACGAGAAATTCCGGTCGAAATCGCAGAAGTATCCGGCGCATTTCGAGCCGGTATCGAGGATCAGGATGTCGCCCTTACGGACTTTCCGATCCGTCGGTGGCATGATGATGCTCTGGTAGCCGCCCTGTCCGGATGCGATCGCGACATAGGGCACTTCGTCCGCTCCCTTGGTAAGAAGGTTTGCGCCAAAGCGACGGTAGATGTCCTTCTCGCTATCGCCTTCGCGCACCGTCGTGGGAATATCCGCGAAGGCGCGCCCGGCGATGGCGCAGATATGGCGGATGCGGTCTACCTCGGCGGTGGACTTGATCGACCGAAGCCCGGCCATGAGCATGGTGCAGTCTTCGATTTCGAGGGCCAGCGAGGTGCGCGCCCGCAGCAGGTCGGAGACCGGCATGCCGAGACGTGATTCCGGCCCGATCTCGAAGCCGACTTTGCCAAAGCGGCGAGAAAGGCCGTTCAGGCACTCGGTGATGAGCCCGATGCCCTCGTCCGCGGGACGAGGCGAGGGCCAGGTCATGATGTTCTGGCACCACGAGGTGCTGCGCCAGTTCGAATCGCCGATCTCCGGAATGATTGCCACGGCCTCGCCGGTGCGGGGAACGACGAAATACCACGGACGCGAGGGTGTGACCCAGGCAAACTGGGTCTCGAAACCCGAGAGATATTCGACATTTGCTGCGGAGGTGAGCACGATCGCATCGAGCCCTTTCTCGGTCATCGCGTCTCGTGCACGCTCGATCCGGGCTGAAAATTCCTCCCGAGTGAAGGGCGAGAGGGCAGGGTTAGCAGTCGATTGCTGTTTCATGCGTTCATGCCTCCGCTCAAAACCGACGACAGGAAGCTGCGGGTGCGCGGTTGTTGCGGGTCCGTGAATATCCGGTCGGGGCTACCCTGCTCGACGATCCGGCCGCCGTCGAAGAAGCAGACGCGGTCCGAAATCTCGCGCGCGAAACGCATTTCGTGCGTGACGAGCAACATGGTCAAGTCGTGCTCGTGGGCGAGCGAGCGGATGACGCCGAGCACCTCGCCCACGAGTTCCGGATCAAGCGCGCTCGTCGGCTCGTCGAAAAGCAGGACCTTCGGGCGCATGGCGAGCGCCCGCGCGATGGCGACGCGCTGCTGCTGGCCGCCGGAGAGCTGGCCGGGAAAGGCCCGCGCTTTCGCTTCCATCCCCACCATCTTGAGGAGATCGAGCGCGCGCGCCTCGGCTTCGTCGCGGGATAGGCCAAGCACCGACATCGGCGCCTCGACCACATTGCGCAACACGGTCATGTGGGGAAACAGGTTGAAGCTCTGGAACACCATGCCGACGCTGCCGCGCACCTTGCGCAAGTGCTTTTCCGAGGCGAAGAACGGTCCCTTCCCGTTTGGCTCGTGATAGCCCAGCCCGTTGAGGGTCACGGTGCCCTCCTGAAACGGTTCCAGCGTCATCAGGATGCGCAGCACCGTCGATTTGCCCGAGCCGCTGGGGCCGATGAGCGTCACCTTCTCGCCGGCGCGCACGGTGAGGTCGAAATCGTCGAGAACCTGGTGATGCCCGTAACGCTTGGCCACTTTCTCGAATGTGATGTAGTCGCTCATGTCAGTGCTATCCCTCTCTTGGGAACGATCCGCTCGACGCCGCGCAGGAGAGCGGAGCAGACGGAGGTGAGGACGAGGAAGATCGCACCGACGACGGAGAGCGGCACGAGATATTCGAAGGTCCGGTCGCCAATGCGGTTGGCGAGGTTGAGCATCTCGACCACCGTTATCGTCGACAGGATCGGCGTGTCCTTCATCATCGAGACGAGATAGTTGCCGATGGCCGGCGTGATCCGCGGGACGATCTGGGGGATGACGATGGCCATGTAGACGCGGCCGCGCGCGATGTTCAGCGCCTTGGCAGCCTCCCACTGTCCCTTCGGGATGGCTTCGAGGCCGGCCCGATAAACCTCGCTCATATAGGCGGCATATTGCAGCCCGAGCGCGATGCAGCCGGTCCAGAAGGCCGGCAGCATGAGGCCGTATTCCGGCAGCACGAAATACAGGAAGAAGAGTTGCATCAGGAGCGGCGTATTCCTCAGGAATTCGATGACCGCGACCGTCGGCCAGGACACGAGCTTGTAGGTAGAGCGCCGCAGCAGCGCGAAGGCGAGCCCGGCGAAGAAGGCGATCACGAAACCGACGAGCATGGAGAGCACAGTGGTTCGGAGGCCAATCAGCAGGATCGGCAGGATGGAGAGGGCAAAGCGTCCCGGCGAGCTTGTATCGATCTCGTAGCCGTAGATCATGCATGCCTCCCGGTGGTTTGCCCGATGCGGCGTTCGACGAGGCGAAGTGCTGCGATCACCATGAGCGCCATGGTGAGATAGATGAGGAGCGAGGCGCCGTAGACCGAGACGGAGTCCTGGGTGAGGTTGCGCAACTCCTGCGCCTTGAAGGTGAGATCGGCGATGGTGATCATCGAGACTAGCGACGTATCCTTGAGGTTCTGCACCGCAAGGCTGGAGAAGGACGGCATCATCTCCGGCACGGCCTGCGGCAGGACAATCCGCCAGAGGGTGTGGGCGTGGGAGAAGTTGAGCGCGCGGGCCGCTTCATGTTGTTGGCCCGGAACCGCCTGCAGGGCACCGCGCACGACCTCGGCGCCATAGGCCCCGGTGTTCAAGCCGAGGGCCAGGATGCCCGTCAGCATCGGCGGCATCGAGAAGCCGACCAGGGGCAGGGCGTAGTAGAGCCAGAAGAGCTGCACCAGAAGCGAGGTGCCGCGGAAGATCTCGACATAGGCGACCGCGACCGGCCGCAGCCATGGAGACCCGGCGAAGAGTGTTATCCCCGCTGCGAATGACAGGATGACGGCGACTGCAAGGGACAGAAGGCAGACCAACGCACTCGTCGCCGCTGCCTCCGCCAGGATGGGAAGGTAGTCGAGGATGTTCATCGTTCAAGGGCCTTGTTCGGGAGGAGGGGAGCGCATGTCCGGCGCTCCCCAGCGAGGCCTACTTGCCGGCGCAGAGATCGGCCGTCTTCTTGGCGACGGACGCAGCGATGCTCGCTCCGCTGACGCCATAGGTCGTCAGGATCTTCTTGTATTCGTCCGTGGTCTTGACTTCGGAGAGGACCTTGTTGAACTCGGCCACGAAGTCTTCCGAACCCTGCGCAAAGGCGAAACCGCCGAAGCTGCGCATTGCCTTGCCCTTAACGACGGGATCGGAGAACGGATTGGCCAGTTCGAGGCCGGAACCCTCCTTCACCAAGCTGGTCACAGTTGCTTCGGTCGCCGCATAGGCGTCGGCGCGATTGCTGGAGACGGTCGCGGGCGCGTCGGCATTGTTGGCGATGACGATGAGTTGATCCTCCGCGACGCCGACCCCTTCGGCGAAGGTCATATGGCTCGTACCGTTAACGACGGCAAGCTTGAGGTCAGGGTTCTTGGCGACGTCCTCGTAGGAATGGATGTTCTTCGGGTTGCCGGCCGGAACCAGCAGGCCGTCGCCATAGCTCGAATTGGGCTCGGAAAACAGCACCTGCTCGCAGCGGGCCGGCAGGATGTCCTGTTCGGCTGCGACGATGTCGAAGCGATTGGCTTTCAGGCCCGGAATGAGTGAACCGAAGGGCGTCACCACCCATTGGACCTCGCCAAGGCCCATCTTCGTCAGCACGGCCTCGGCGACCTCAGGTGCGATGCCTTTCGCCTTGCCGTCGGTGTCCATGTAGCCGTAGGGCACTTCGTTTGCGGTGGCAGCGCGGACATAGCCCTGCGCCTTGATCTGCTCGAGGGTCGCGGCCTGCGCGATGCCCGAAAGAAGGAGGGAGGCGATTGCTCCCTTGGTGGCAAGCCGTCCCATCGTATCGAAATTGAGTTGCATGGTCGTTCCCCTTGTTTGCAACGTGGCTGCGACCGGCTGTTATGCTCCAGGATTATGATTGGCGTAGTCGCTGAACCCGCTGGAGCCGGGATGAATGTGTGTAATAAGAGAATTTCCGGTCGTATATTTCCATTTTTTCTCATGCTTGCTATGACTATGAGTAATGACAAAGCCTCTTGATTTCCCCGTTGCGCTGAATGCCTTCACCTCCTTCGAGGCGGCGGGGCGGCATTCCAATTTTACGCTTGCCGCGCGCGAACTCGGCGTTACCCAGGCGGCGGTGAGCCGGCAGATCAAGGCGCTGGAGACCGAACTGAAGACCCGTCTGTTCGAGCGTGGAAACCGCGCCGTCCGCCTCACGGATGAAGGGCGGAAACTCTTCGACGCGGTGACGGCAGGCTTGAAGACGATCGGCGAGGCGGTCGAGGACATTTCGCGTGCGGGCAAGGCGGCGGAACTGACGATCACCACGACGGTCGCCATGGCCTCGCTCTGGACCATGCCCTACATCGCCAGCTTTCGCGCGGAGCATCCCGAGATCAGCATCAAGCTTGTCGCCAGCGATGCGGTGCTGGATCTGACCGAGGAGCGGGTCGATGTCGCCATCCGCTACGGAAACGGCGACTGGCCGCATCTGGATTCGACCTTCCTGTTCGGTGTGAGGTTCTTCCCCGTGTGCAGCCCGTCCTATCTCTCGACCTTCCCGGTTGCCTCGACGGAAGACCTTAAATCCGCCCGCCTCCTCCATCTCGATGGCCCGGCTGCATCCTATTCGGAGTGGGAGTGGTGGTTCGCATCGAACGGCGTCGAACTGGGACGGCTCGATCCCGAGCTCAGCTTCAACAACTATCCGCTCCTCGTGCAGGCGGCGCTGTCGGGACAGGGGGTTATCCTCGCCTGGGGCAATGTCATCGACGACCTGATCGCCTCCGGTGGGCTGGTGCCGATGATTTCCGGTTATACGCCTGCCAATCAGTCCTACTATCTCGTCACCAATCGCAGGAGGGCGGTCCGCGAAGAGGCCAGGATCTTCAAGAAATGGCTGCTCGCCAAAACCGCGCACCTGCGCTGAACGCTAGATGTTCAGTGACATGCCCGTCTTGACCTCGCCCATGGAGACCATGGTGCGGAATTTCTTGACGTTGGCGCCCTCGAAGAACATGCGGCGGGTGAAATCCTCATAAGCGGACATGCTGGCGACGATGACCACCAGGATGAAATCCGCCTCGCCTGTCACATAATGGCATTGCTGGACTTCCGGTGCGTCGCGGAACCGCTGCTTGGCGGCATCGATCGCGTCAGGTGTTTCGCTGACCAGCTCGACCTGGACGATGATCGTCAGCGTCAGGCCGACGGCCTCAGGTTTGATCTGCGCGACCTGCGCCCGGATGACGCCGTCCGCCTCCATGCGCCGGATACGGCGCTGGACCGATGGGGCGGAGAGATTAACCGCCTCGCCGATCTCACGCTGCGGCGTCTGGTTGTTCTTCTGAAGGATGCGCAGGATGGCGAGATCGAAGCTGTCGAGGGGTGTCATGGTGAGCTTACCGGTGAGAGATGAAACATACTTGCACGAAAGGCCCGAAAATACAGCCGAACTTTCATGTGCTTTGCACTAGATTTGCGCAACTGCTAATCTGGAGCGCTACCGCAATGATCAATCCCTATCTGCCCAACACGCTTGCGACACACGGCCAGTCCCTTACCGCGCAAGACGCCGAGACACTTTCTTCAGAGGCCGCGGACCGCGTCGTAAAGGTCCTAGCGCTCCGCGACAACAGTGGGGCGACACCCCTGCGCGCGCTGCCGGGACTCGCCGGCGAGCTGGGGCTGAGGTCGCTCCACATCAAGGATGAAGGATTCCGGCTGGGGCTCGGCAGCTTCAAGGCGCTCGGCGGCGCCTATGCCCTGATGATCCTGGTGCAGGAAGAGGCGAGCCGCCGTCTCAATCGCGCCGTTGCCGTTGAGGAGCTGTTATCCGAAGAGGTGCGCTCGGTCGCCGAAAGCATGACCTTCGCCTGCGCCACCGACGGCAACCACGGTCGCTCCGTGGCACAGGGCGCGCAGTTGATGGGCGCGCGCGCCGTCATCTTCGTTCATGCCGGCGTCAGCGAGGGTCGGATCGAGGCGATCGCGCGGTTCGGTGCCGAGATGGTGCGTGTGGCGGGGAACTATGACGATTCCGTCGCGGAGGCGGCGCGCGTGTCGGCCGAGCGCGGGTGGACAGTTCTTTCCGACACATCCTGGCCCGGCTACGAGCATATCCCCGGTCTTGTCGGACAAGGTTACACCGCTATGGTTCGAGAAATCCTCGCCGAACTGCCGGAGCCGCCGACCCATGTCTTCCTTCAGGCCGGCGTCGGCGGTTTTGCGGCTGCGGTCGCAGGCCATCTGGCGATGGTCTTGGGCGACCGGCGGCCGCATGTCACGGTCGTCGACCCCGCCCGCGCCGCCTGCCTTTACGAGAGCGCCCGGCAGGGCAAGCTCGTGAAGGTCGACGAATCGCAGTCGACGATCATGGCCATGCTCGAGTGCTACGAGCCGTCACTGGTCGCCTTCCGCATTCTCGAGCGCATCGCCGATGGCTTCATGACGGTCGACGAGGATGTCGCCGTTGAGGTCATGCGCCGGCTCGCCAATCCCTTGCCCGGCGATCCGGCAATCGTCGCCGGCGAAAGCGGCGGCGCCGGCCTCGCCGGCCTCCTGACCGTTCTGGAAGATACGGCGCTTGCCGCGACACTCGGTATCGGACCGGCCGCCCGGGTTCTGGTCATCAACACCGAAGGCGCGACGGATACGGCGCTCTATGAGCAGATTGTCGGCCAGTCCCCGCAGGCGGTGCTGAAGGAGAACGCGGCATGACCGCCGCGGTCGAGGCGATCGAATTGGATGAAATCACCCAACGCATGGTCGCGCTTCGCCATGACCTGCATCGCCACCCTGAACTGGGGTTTCAGGAGCACCGCACCAAGGCCACGGTCGCCGTGTTTCTGCGCAATCTCGGGATCGAGGTTCACGAGGGCGCCGGGGTGGTCGGCGTGCTGAAAGCAGGGAAAGGAGGCCGGGTCATCGGCCTTCGTGCCGACATGGACGCGCTTCCGATCCGCGAAACCAGCATCCATGGCTATGTCTCGGCAAATCCCGGCGTCATGCACGCCTGCGGCCATGACGGCCACACCACCATGTTGCTGGCGGCGGCCGAGATTCTTGCCCGGTCGCGCGATTTCGACGGCACGGTCGTTTTCGTCTTCCAGCCGAACGAGGAACACGGCCTCGGTGCCCGGGCGATGATCGACGAGGGCGTGCTGTCGCGGTTTTCGATCGAGGAGGTCTACGGCATTCATAATCTTCCCGGCGCGCCGCTTGGCCAGTTGTCTACCCGCGTCGGCCAGATCTGCGCCAGCGAAACGCTGTTCGAAATCGAGATTAGAGGCCAGGGCGGCCATGCCTCGATGCCGCATGTCGGTGTCGATACCATTACGGTCGGCTCGGAAATGGTGCTCGCCCTGCAAACGATCGTGGCGCGAAAGCTGCCGCCCGGCGCCGGCGTCGTCGTTTCGGTGACGGAGTTCCTGACCGACGGGCAGCGGAACGTGCTCCCCGGCCATGCGACGTTGAAAGGGGACATGCGGGCCCGTACGCCAGAGGACCGGCAGGCCGCGATCGGCTTCATGCAGCAGATTGTCGATGGCGTCGCTGCCACCCACAAGGTCTCGGCGTCCTTGACATGCACGACCGAGTTCATCGAGGCGATCAATGCGCCGGGGCCGGTAGAGGCCGTCATCCGCACCGGCAGGGCGGTGGGACTGGATGTCATCCCGGATCGGGCGCCGATGAGTTTTTCGGAGGATTTCGCCCATTTTTCGGCTGCTGTGCCCGGTTGTTTTCTCCTCCTCGGAAACGGGGAGGCAGGTGCGCATGGCAGGCCGCTTCATGCCTCCGACTACGACTTCAACGACGATCTCGTGTCCATTGGTGCGCGGTTCTGGGTGGCGCTTGTCCGCGACCGTCTTGGTGTCGATAAAAGTGAGCCCGCATAGGGAGAGGCGAGTCCGCCATAGCGCTTGTTCAACGCGTTTCGTCCGCGCGCGTCACCGTTGACGGTGAGGTCGCCGGGGATGAAGGTAAACGTCTGTGTGACAATTTTTCCGAAAATGTATTCGCCCACGGTGTTGCTGTTGCGAACCGTATCGTCGGTGCGGACCTACGGGTTGAACTGGCGAATGACGGTCCCGTGACGATATGGCTGGACACGGCATCCGGTTGGGAGCAATGGGGTCGACAGTTCGAACCCCCGCAACCAAACAAAAAGCCCCCGTCGCAGAAATGCACGGGGGCTTTCGCGTTGATGGACCTTCAAACCCAGGTCAGACCCGAATGTCCCCCGCTATGCCTCAAACGCCTTGTCTATGCGCCTCGGCCGAAGCGCCTTGAGCGATTGGCTTGGCGGACACGAGTAGACGTTCAAAGCCCCGATATCCTGAAACGCCGTCGCGCCTGATTCGACAGCTAACCCGATCCGGATCCGGACAGCTGGTCTCATCGTGAGACCGGCCTCTCGACCAAGATTGCGCGCTGCGCGGTGGGCGCTGCCGGGCCGGTGTGCCGCACGGACATTGGAAAACCAAAACTTTAACCGGCGCGCCCAAGCTGACCAAAATGACCGCCGCTTTCGTCATCGAGCTCTTCACCCCGCCGAATATGCCCCCTACTTCACGGCACCAGAATATAAATCGGATTAAACAGACGGAATCTATGAGGTTTATACGATCTGGACCGAGCCAATGAAGTAAGCGGATAGCGCCCCGGCCCCTGGCGGGCCGGCTCTCGCTTGTCCCGTCAGATGGACAGAAGACGGCGCGTTAGTGGATGTTGCGCATCGGCCAGGCCGTCGATGACGTTGAAATGGTGTCTGTCCGGCTCGACGACGTCAGCCGTGGTTGCGCCGAGGCCCGTCCAGATATTGGCGAGCAGCGCGTTCTGCCGCAGGAACTCCGAACGCTCGTTGCCGCCCACCCAGCAGGTGATGCGGGCGTTTCGCATGGGTCGCAGCAGGGCGGGGCTTTCCGCCAGCGCCTCCGTCTCGTCGATGGCAAGCTTCACGTTCATGGCGGTCGAGAGCATCGGGCGCAGGTCGTGCACGCCGGATATGGAAACGACGTTGCGGATGCGCTGCTGGATCTCGGACGCGAGTGGTGCCGTCGCCGTCGCCATACGGCTGACGAGATGGCCACCGGCCGAATGCCCGGTCAGCATAAGCGGTCCGTCGACATGGCGGGCCGCCTCCGTCACCGCCGCGGCAATCTCCTTCACGATCTCCGCGATGCGCACCTCCGGGCAGAGCGTATAGGACGGCATGGCGACGGCATAACCGCTCGCGACGCTGCCGGCGGCGAGATGCGACCAGAAACTCTTGTCGAACTGAAGCCAGAAGCCGCCATGCACGAAGACGACAAGCCCCTTCGGTGCGCCCTCCGGCAGGAAAAGATCGAGCCGGTTGCGCGGCCGCTCGCCATAGGCGAGGTCGAGTTTCGCGCGGCCGACAGCGGACAGCGTATTGCGGAAGGTTTCGGCGGGCTCCACCCAAGCGGCCGGCCAGCGATCGCCACGTGCGATATTCGCGCCATTGGAATAGGCGTCGTCCCAGTCCGATATTCGATGTTCCAGCATTGCCGCAGTCCTCCATCGTAGTGCCAGCGGTGTAGAAATTGCGCGGATGCACGACAAAGGCAATGCCATTGACGTGAGAAACTTTAGGCTTGAAATAATTTTTGACCGGTGCCATGCTGCCTCATGTTCAGCGCGGAAGTGGAGGTCTTCGCTGTGCCCATCACACCAGATGATTTTTTCCGCGCAACGACACGGTCCGGCGAGGTTTTGCCCGACTGTGCGGCTCCGCGCGGCGCGTTGACCGGCCGGTTTTGACCATGCGGACCGGCGCGAACAGGGGGGATAGCCGTTACATGCTTGGACCGACCGCTCACGTCGATACGTTTACCCGCGACAACCTGCCGCCGCCGGAGGAATGGCCGGATTTCCTGCTCGACGGGTTCGACTATCCCGACCGCATCAACGCTGCCGTTGAGCTGACGGACGCGGTGGTCGCCAAGGGGTTCGGCGACCGTACGGCGCTCATCGGCAACGGCCGGCGGCGCACCTACAAGGAACTCTCCGACTGGACGAACCGGCTGGCGCATGCGCTGGTCGAGAATTACGGCGTGCAGCCCGGCAACCGCGTCCTCATCCGCTCGGCCAACAATCCCGCCATGGTCGCCTGCTGGCTTGCCGCCACCAAGGCCGGCGCCGTCGTCGTCAACACGATGCCGATGCTGCGCGCCGGCGAACTCACCAAGATCGTCGACAAGGCGGAGATCAGCCTCGCGCTCTGCGACACGCGCCTGATGGACGAGATGATCGCCTGCGCCAAGGACAGCCGCACCCTCAAGCAGGTCATCGGTTTCGACGGCACCGCCAATCACGACGCCGAACTCGACCGGGCCGCCCTCGACAAATCCGTGATCTTCGAGGCCGTGCACACCGGCCGGGATGACGTGGCGCTGCTCGGCTTCACCTCGGGCACGACGGGCGTCCCCAAGGCCACCATGCATTTCCACCGCGACCTGCTGATGATTGCCGACGGCTATGCCAAGGACGTGCTCGGCGTGACGCCGGAGGACGTCTTCGTCGGCTCGCCGCCGCTCGCCTTCACCTTCGGCCTCGGCGGCCTTGCCATCTTCCCGCTGCGTTTCGGCGCGGCCGCGACGCTGCTCGAACAGGCGACGCCGCCGCAGATGGTCGAGATCATCGAGACCTACAAGGCAACGATCTCGTTCACAGCGCCCACCGCCTATCGCGCCATGCTGAAGGCGATGGATGCCGGTGCCGACCTCTCATCGCTGCGCGTCGCCATTTCCGCCGGCGAGACCTTGCCCGGTCCGGTGTTCGAGGAGTGGACGCAAAAGACCGGCAAGCCGATCCTCGACGGCATCGGCGCCACGGAAATGCTGCACATCTTCATTTCCAACCGCTTCGAGGACCGCAAGCCGGCCTCCACGGGCAAACCGGTCGGCGGTTATGAGGCGCGCATCGTCGATGAGAATATGCGCGAAGTGCCGCGCGGCACCGTCGGGAGACTGGCCGTGCGTGGTCCGACCGGCTGCCGCTACATGGCCGATCCCCGCCAGCGTGACTATGTGCGCGACGGCTGGAACCTCACCGGCGACGCCTTCCTTCAGGACGAAGACGGCTTCTTCCACTTCGCTGCCCGTTCCGACGATATGATCGTCAGCGCCGGCTACAATATCGCCGGCCCCGAAGTGGAGGCCGCTCTCATAGCGCATGCTGATGTCGCCGAATGCGCGGTGATCGGCGCCCCCGATGGCGAGCGCGGCCAGATCGTCGAGGCTCATGTCGTGCTGATGGCGGGCGTGCTGCCGGACGAAATGACGGTGAAACGCCTGCAGGATCATGTCAAAGCGCTGATTGCCCCCTATAAGTATCCACGGTCGGTCAAATTTCTGGAGGCTCTGCCGAAGACGGCGACCGGAAAGATCCAGCGTTTTCGGCTGCGGGAGCATTGAATGAGCAAGCCCTACGATCCCTCGAAGGGAGGCGCGCAGATGTCGTTCGAAGGGCGCATGTCCTACAGCGACTATCTGATGCTGGAAAAGGTGCTGACCGCGCAGGAGCCGCTTTCGACGGCGCATGACGAGATGCTGTTCATCATCCAGCACCAGACCTCCGAGCTCTGGATGAAGCTGGCGCTGCACGAGATCAGCTCGGCCATCCGCGCGGTGCGCGAGGACCGGCTGGAGCCGGCCTTCAAGATGCTGACGCGGGTCGCGCGCATCTTCGAGCAGCTAAACAGCGCCTGGGACGTGCTGCGCACGATGACGCCGAGCGAATATACCGAATTCCGCGAGAGCCTCGGTCAGTCCTCCGGCTTTCAATCGTGGCAGTACCGGGCCATTGAATTTCTCGCCGGTAACCGCAACCTCGCCATGCTGCGTCCGCATGCCCATCGCCCCGACCTGATGGAGAAGCTGGAGGCGATCCTGGCTGCGCCCTCGCTTTACGACGAGGCGATCCGGCTTCTCGCCCGCAACGGCTTCGACATCGGCGAGGAAGCCGCGCGCCGGGACTGGCGCGAGACGCGCGCCGAAAACGACAAGGTCTTTGCCGCCTGGCAGACCGTCTACCGCAACCCTGAGCGCCACTGGATGCTCTACGAATTCGCCGAAAAGCTCGTCGATTTCGAGGATTATTTCCGCCGCTGGCGCTTCAACCATGTCACGACCGTCGAGCGCATCATCGGCTTCAAGCGCGGCACCGGCGGCACGTCGGGGGCATCCTATCTCAAGAAGATGCTGGAAGTGGAACTCTTCCCCGAGCTATGGCATGTTCGCACAGACCTTTGATAGAAAACGATAAAAACCTGGTTATATGAGGAAAACAGCATGAAGCGCATTCTGACGGCAAGCCTTTTCGGCCTTTCGCTCGCAACATCCGGCCTTGCCTATGCCGAGCCGGTGAAGATCGGCGTCATCACCACGCTTTCCGGCGGCGGCGCGGGGCTGGGCATTGACATGCGCGACGCCTTCCAGCTCGCCATCAAGCAGTCGGGTAACACGGATATCGAGCTTGTCGTGGAGGACGACGCGCAGAAGCCGGAACTGGCCGTGCAGATCGCCGAAAAGATGATCCAGGGCGACAAGGTCGACCTGATGACCGGCATCATCTGGTCGAACCTCGCCATGGCCGTCGTGCCGAACACGGTGGCGCAGGATATTATTTATCTCTCGCCGAATGCCGGCCCCTCGGCGCTGGCCGGTGCGAACTGCAATGCGAACTATTTCAACGTCGCCTACCAGAACGACAATTTCCATGAAGGCATGGGCGAATACGCCAACAAGGACTACAAGAACACCTTCATCCTGGCGCCCAACTACCCCGCCGGCAAGGACGCGCTGACCGGCTTCAAGCGCTACTACAAGGGCGCGCTGTCGGGCGAGGTCTATACCCAGGTCGGCCAGACGGATTATGCCGCCGAGATCGCGCAAATCCGCGCGTCGGGTGCCGATTCCGTCTATTTCTTCCTGCCCGGTGGCATGGGCATCGCCTTCATGAAACAATATGCCCAGTCGGGCGTCGGCATCCCGGTCATGGGCCCGGCCTTCTCCTTCGACCAAGACGTTCTGCCGGCCGTGGGTGACGCAGCGCTTGGCGTGAAGAACTCCGCCAGCTGGTCGCCGGATCTCGACAACGAGGCGAGCAAGGCCTTCGTCCAGGCCTTCAAGGCCGAATACAACCGCCTGCCGTCGGTCTATGCCGCGCAGAGCTGGGATACGGCAAACCTCATCCTCTCGGCGCTATCGAAGGCGAGCGTCAAGGACAAGGACGCCTTCCGCGCGGCGCTGAAGGCGGCGGACTTCAAGTCTGTGCGCGGTGACTTCACCTTCAACAACAACCAGCACCCGATCCAGAACATCTATGTGCGCGAGGTGGTGAAGGACGGCGACGTGCTCACCAACAAGATCGTCGCGACCGCCTTCGAAAAGCACAAGGACGCCTACGCCGAACAGTGCGGCCTCTAAGGTTTTCGCTGCTTGACCTCCGGGCGTTGGCTTGCCGCGCCCGGACCATGTCCCACGCGCTCCCGACCCTGGACCCGACGCCGTGTTCACCGCACTCCTGATCGAACAACTGCTCAACGGGCTTCAGCTCGGCGTGATGCTGTTTCTGATGGCCGCCGGCCTGACGCTGATCTTCGGCGTCATGGGCCTGATCAATCTCGCCCACGGCTCGCTCTACATGATCGGCGCCTTCGCCTGCGCGGTCGTCGCCTCCGCTACCGGTTCCTTCTGGCTCGGCCTCATCGCCAGCCTTGCCGCCGCGGCCGGCGTCGGCGCGCTGATCGAGGTGGCCGTCATCCGGCGGCTCTATGACCGCGATCATCTCGACCAGGTGCTTGCCACCTTCGCGCTGATCCTGATCCTGTCCGAGGGTGCGCGCTGGCTGTTCGGCTCTTTCCCGCTCTATCTCGATATTCCGAAACTCTTGCAGGGCGCGGTGCCGCTGCCGGGCGGCGGGCAATACCAGCTCTACCGCCTCGCCATCATCGCCGTCGGCATCGTCGTCGCCGTCGGCCTCTATCTGCTGATCGCCAGGACACGGCTCGGCATGCGCATCCGCGCCGGCGAATCCGACCGCGAGATGATCGCCGCCCTAGGCGTCGATATCAGCACGCTCTATACGGTGGTCTTCGCGCTCGGCGCCGCATTGGCCGGCCTTGCCGGCGCGCTGGTCGGCGCGCTGCAATCCGTGCAGGTCGGCATGGGCGAACCGGTGCTCATCCTCGCCTTCGTCGTCATCGTCATCGGTGGCATTGGCTCCATCAAGGGCGCATTGGTCGGCGCCGTCATCGTCGGTGTGGTCGATACGATGGGACGTTTCCTGCTGCCGTCGCTGCTGGCGCTCACCATGCCTGCCGCGCAGGCCACCACCATCGGTGCGGCACTCGCCTCCATGCTGATCTATGTCGTCATGGCCCTCATCCTTGCCTTCAGGCCGAGCGGCCTGTTCGCCGCGCAGTCGTGAGGGGCCGATGACCCGCGAAACTGCTATCAATCTGCTGCTCGCAGCCCTGCTTCTCGCCCTGCCGCTGATTGCCGCCGGCATGGGGGAACCCTTCTATGTGACGCTGGCGACCCGCGTGGTGGTGCTGGCGCTCGCCGCCGTCGGCCTCAATCTGGCGCTCGGTCTCGGCGGCCTCCTGTCCTTTGGCCACGCCGCCTTCTTCGGCCTCGGCGGCTATGCCGCCGGCATCCTGGCGACCCATGCCTTCAACGCCGAACCGCTGTTTGCCGGTATTCCCGGCACGACGTCCATGCCGCTGATCTGGTTCGTCGCCATCGCGGTGGCCGGCCTCGTGGCGCTACCGATCGGCGCGATCAGCCTGCGCACCACGGGCGTCTATTTCATCATGATCACGCTCGCCTTCGCGCAGATGATCTACTATTTCGCCATTTCCTGGCCGGCCTATGGCGGCGAGGACGGCCTGTCGATCTATCTGCGAAACGCCTTTCCCGGCCTCAACACCGCACAGCCGCTGCCCTATTTCCTGATCTGTTTCGCCGTGCTGATGGCCGCCCTTCTCGTCTTCCGCCTCATCGAAGGCTCGCGCTTCGGCAGCGCTTTGCAGGCGGCGCGGCAGAACGGCGTTCGCCTTGCCGCCGTCGGCATCCCGCCGTTCAAGATCCGGCTCGTCGCCTTCGTGCTGTCGGCGATGATCACCGGTCTTGCCGGCGCGCTCTATGCCGATCTCAACCGCTTCGTCGGCCCGTCCATGCTGTCCTGGCACATGTCGGGCGAGCTGATGGTGCTGATCATTCTTGGCGGCAGGGGCCGGTTGTTCGGGCCGGTCGCCGGCGCGATGATCTTCGTCTGCCTCGAATATGTGCTCGGCGGCATCACCGAGCGCTGGCAGTTCTTCCTCGGCCTCATCCTGCTCGGCATCGTGCTGTTCGCGCGCGGCGGGTTCCTGGGCCTCCTTTCGGGAAAGCCGCGCCATGTCTGAGCCGATCCTTGAAATCCGCGATCTCCAAAAGTCCTTCAACGCGCTGAAGGCGACGGACGGCGTCAGCCTCGATCTCCATCCCGGCCAGATCCACGCGCTGATCGGCCCGAACGGTGCCGGCAAGAGCACGCTGATCCACCAGATCGCCGGCTCGTTGAAGGCCGACAGCGGCACGATCCGCTTCCTCGGCCAGGATATCGGCGGCCTGGACATGGCGGCGCGTGCACGGCTCGGCCTTGCCCGCAGCTTCCAGATTTCTTCGCTCGCCCAGGAATTTTCCGCCCTGCGCAATGTCATGCTGGCGGTGCAGGCAAAGGCGGGCAGCAGCTTCCGCTTCTTCCGGCAGGTGACGCGCGACAGGAGCCTGATCGATCCCGCCATGGCTATGCTGGAGCGCGTCGGTCTCGCCCACCGCGCGAATGTGCCGGCGGCAGAACTGTCGCACGGCGAACGCCGCCAGCTCGAGATCGCCATCGCGCTAGCGCTTCAGCCAAAAGCCTTCCTGTTCGACGAGCCGATGGCCGGCATGGGGCCGGAGGGTTCCAAGCAACTGACCGCCTTCCTCGACGGCCTGCGCCACGAGGCGCCGATGCTCTTGGTGGAGCATGACATGGATGCCGTCTTCGCGCTGGCCGACCGCATCTCCGTGCTGGTCTATGGCCGCATCATCACGACCGGCACGGTCGATGAAATTCGCCGCGACCCGGAAGTGCGCCGCGCCTATCTGGGAGAAGCCGCGTGACCCTGCTTTCCCTCAAAGGCCTCGAAACCTTCTACGGCGCCTCGCAGGCGCTGTTCGGTGTCGATCTCGACATCCGCCAGGGCGAGGTCGTTGCGCTGATGGGCCGCAACGGCATGGGCAAGACGACGACGATCAATTCGATCATCGGCCTCGTGCGCCCGCGCGCCGGCGCGATCAGCTTCGGCGGCAAGGCGATCTTCGGCATGCGGCCATATCGCATCGCGAGGCTCGGCCTCGGCCTCGTGCCGGAGGGGCGACGCTGTTTTCCCAATCTGACCGTGATGGAAAACCTCGTCGCGACCGCCCGCGGCAGCGAATGGACCTTCGAAAAAGTGGTCGATCTCTTTCCCCGCCTCGGCGAGCGGCGCGATCAATATGCCCGCACGCTCTCGGGCGGCGAACAGCAGATGCTCGCCATCGGCCGCGCGCTGATGACCAATCCGCGCCTCATCATTCTCGACGAGGCGACCGAAGGCCTTGCCCCGGTCATTCGGCAGGATATCTGGTTGGCGATCCGTAGGCTGAAAGCGGCCGGGCAATCGATTCTCGTTGTCGACAAGACGCTGTCGGAACTGCTGCCGGTGGCCGACCGCTGCTTCGTGCTGGAAAAGGGCAGGACGGTTTTCGAGGGAGCCCCGGCAGCGCTGACGCCGAACTTGCAGGACCGCTATCTCGGCGTCTGAGTTTCAGGCGGCCGGGATGCCGCCAGCAAGCACCGTGGAATAAGCTTCCGCATCGATATTGCCGCCGGAGATAACGCAGACCACATTGCCGGTGAGATCGGGCCGCGCGATGGCCGCGGCAAGCGACGCCGCGCCCGCACCTTCTGCCACGACCTTGGCCTTTTTGAACAGCAGCCGCATCGCCCCCGTGACCTCGGCGGGGCTGACGGTGATGGCGCCGTCGATCAGCTCTTTTGCAATCGGCCAGAGCTGCGGCACCAGCGACGGGCCGCCGATGCTCTTGATGAAGGAGGGTCGGGTCTCGATCGTCACGATCTCTCCGGCCGCAAGTGCTGCGGTGACGGGGGCGGCGCTGTCGTCCTCTACGGCAAAGACCCGTGCTTGTGCCGACACCGCCTTGACGGCGCTGGCGACACCCGTGGTCATGCTGCCGCCGCCATAGGGCGTCAGCACCACGTCGACATCGGGCAGGTCCTCGACGATCTCCATGCCGATGGAGCCGTTGCCATCGAGCACCGCCTGATCGGTCACCGGGTTGATCAGCAGCTCCGGCGCCTCCGGCCGGTCCGCGCCGACGATAAAGTCCCACCAGGTTTGTGCGCTGATGAAGCGAACCTCCCCGCCCAGCGCCCGCACCCCCTCGATCTTGGTCTGCGGCGCCCCACGATACATGTAGGCGACCATCGGCACGCCGGCGAGCCGCGCTGCCCAGGCCATGCCATAGGCCATGTTGCCGGAACTGGTGACGGCGACGCCGTTGCGAAGACTTGCGGGGTCGCGCGACAGCACGGCGTTGAGGGCAGGGCGCAGCTTGAAGGCACCGATCGGCGAGAGAGTTTCGAGCTTCAGGAAAATCTGCCGGTCCGGCAGGCCGAGGTCGAGCTTGACGAGCGGCGTGCGGGCGAGGTGAGGGGCGATGCGGGCCCGCGCGTGCGCGATGGCGTCGAGGCTGGGGCGGTGTGGTGCGGTCATGGCAATATCCCCGGATGACGAGCCGCGGGCGGTCATGCCGCTCGCGGCCGAAAAATCAGGTCACGGCGGCGCGCACGGCGAAGCGCGCATCCTTCCAGGCGCCGGTCGCCAGGATATCCTCGAGGATTTCGACCGCCTTCCACACATCGGCATAGCTGACATAGAGCGGCGTGAAGCCGAAGCGCATGGTGGACGGCGCGCGGAAATCGCCGATGACGCCGCGCGCAATCAGCGCCTGCATGATCTCATAGGCGTGCGGATGGCTGAACGAGACCTGGCTGCCGCGCTTGGCGCGGTCGCGCGGGCTTTCGAGCTCCAAGCCATGCGCCGCGCATTTTGCCTCGACAAGCGCGATGAAGAGGTCGGTCAGGCCGAGGCTCTTGTCGCGCAGCGCCGCCATGTCGACCTCTTCCCAGATGTCGAGCGCACCCTTGAGCGCCCGCATGGAGAGGATCGGCTGGGTGCCGCAGAGGAAGCGGAGCATGCCCTTGCCAGCCGCATAGCTCTTCTCGAAGGCGAAGGGCCGGGCGTGGCCCCACCAGCCGCTGAGCGGCTGGCTGACATTGCCGTGGTGGCGCGTCGCGGCATAGATGAAAGCCGGCGCGCCGGGGCCGCCGTTGAGATATTTGTAGGTGCAGCCGACGGCGAAATCGACATTGGCGCCGTCGAGATCGACGGGCAGGGCGCCGGCCGTGTGGCAGAGATCCCAGATGATCAGCGCGCCGTGTGCGTGCGCCTTCTTCGTCAGCGCCGCCATGTCGCGCAGCTCGCCGGATTTGTAGTTGACGTGGTTGACGAGCACCACGGCAACGCTGTCGTCGATGAGGTCCTCGATGGTGTCGGCATCGACGCCCTCGAGGCGCAGCGTTCCACCGGGCCGGGTCGAGAGGACGCCTTCGGCGATATAGAGGTCCGTCGGGAAACTTGCGCCTTCGCTGACGATGACCGAGCGGTCGGGCCGAAGCGCCATGGCCGCATGCAATGCCTTGTAGATGTTGATCGACGTCGTGTCGCAAACGGCGGTCTGGCCGGCGGCGGCCCCGATCAGCCGGCCGACGCGGTCGCCGAGGGTGAGCGGCATGTCGAACCAGCCGGCAGTGTTCCAGCTGCGGATGAGGTCCTGGCCCCATTCCTGCGTCGCGGCCTGCTGCAACTCGGCGAAGGCGGCCTTGGAGGCGACGCCGAGCGAATTGCCGTCGAGATAGATCAGACCGTCCGGCAGGATGAAGCGGTCGCGGAAGGAGCGCAGAGCATCGGCTGCATCCATGGCCTCGACGGCGGAGAAGTCGGGAATGGCAGTCATCGGTAATTCCTATTCACGAACGGTTTCGCGGGCGGGTGCCGGCCCGCGGCTGCGCTTGAGGCTCGGCAGCGCCAGCATGGCGAGCACGAAGAGGCCCGTCGCCAGCTTCAGGTCCGGCGGCGGCATGCCGGCGGCAAGGCAGAAGGAGACAAGCTGGTAATAGACGATGGCGCCGACAAAGGGGGCGGCGAGCTGGCGCAGCACACTCTGCTTGCCGACGATCGCCTCGCCGATCATCAGGGCGGCCAGCCCGTTGATCAGGATGCCGAGACCCATATTGACGTCGGCGAAACCCTGCGACTGCACCATCAACGCACCGCCGGCGGCCGAAAACGCGCCGGCAAGGCCGACGCCGCCGATGGTGGCGAGCCAGACATTGATGCCCTGCGCCTCGGCCATGTCAGGATTGGCGCCGACGGCGCGTACGGCCGTGCCCTTTTCCGTGCGGAAGTAATGCAGGAGCAGCGCAAAGACGATAAGGCCGAAGGCGCCGGCTATCACGATCTTGCTGGCCGGGAAGCCGGGTTGCAGGCCCGGCACCCAGTCGAACACCGTAGCCGAGCCGAACACCGAAAGGTTCGAACGTCCCATGATGCGCAGGTTGATCGAATAGAGCATCGTCATCATCAGGATGCCCGCCAGCAGCGTATGGATGCGGAAACGCAGGTGGATGAACGCGGTGCAGCAACCGGCGACGAAGCCGGCGAGAAGCGCGATCAGGATCGCCGGCAGCGGCGACATGCCCGCCGCCATCAGCACGCCGCAGACGCAGCCGCCGAGCGGAAAGGCGCCTTCGCTCGTCAGGTCCGGAAAGCTCAGCATGCGGAAGGGGATCATGATGCCGAGCACGACGAAGGCGAGGATGAGGCTCTGCGCCAGCGTGACGGGAACGAGCGAGATGAAGCTCGCGATTGTGTTTTGCAGGAAATCCATGGGTCTCAGCTCGCCAGAAACATGCGGTCGGTCTTGACGGAGAAATGTCCGATCAGGTCGGGGACCGTGATCGACGTCTTCTCGGCGCCGGCGATTTCGAGCCGCACGCGGCCGGCATCGAGCATGATGACCCGGTGGCCGAAATCCACGGCGTGCTGCATGTTGTGCGTCACCATCAGCGTGGTGAGCTTCAGAGCTTCCACGGCGCGGATCGTCGCCTGCATGACGATGTCGGCGGTGCGCGGATCGAGTGCGGCGGTGTGCTCGTCGAGCAAAAGCAGTTCCGGCGATCCGCCGACCGCCATGATCAGCGACAGCGATTGCCGCTGGCCGCCGGAGAGCAGTTCCACGCGGGTGTCGAGCCGGTTTTCCAGCCCGAGGCCGAGCAGCGACAGCCGCTCCCTGTAGGCGGCGAGCCGCGCGGGGTTGAGGCCGCGGCGCAGCGTGCGCTTGTTGGCGCGCAGCTCCGCGAGTAGCATGTTTTCGGCCACCGTCATCGAGGCGGCGGTGCCCTTCATCGGATCCTGGAAAACGCGGGCAAGCCGCATGGCGCGCTTGTGCACGGGCATACCCGTGACATCGTCGCCGTTGATGACGATCCTGCCGCTGTCGAGTACCAGCGCGCCCGAGATGGCGTTGAGCATGCTGCTCTTGCCTGCGCCGTTCGAGCCGATGACGACACCGAATTCGCCCGTTTCAAGCCGCAGGTTGAGATCGTTGAGGGCGGTCTTTTCGTCCGCCTGTCCCTTGTAGAACACTTTTCGCGCCGACTGGATTTCCAGCATGGGCTTCCCCTTTTTATGGGGTG
>NZ_JBLZPH010000168.1:0-50154 GCF_049199205.1 Shinella sp. M31
GTGGTAGCCGCCGGGCTTCTGCGCCTGCCACAGCTTGTGCAGCTCGCCCGGCAGGCCGCCGGCCGCACAGACGAGCACGGAATTCTCTCCGCCGATCGTGCGCTGCACCGCGCCGATGACCTGCGCATCGGACGGAAGGTCGGCATTGGTCGGCGCGGTCGCGCGGGCGACGACCGCCATCCACGTGTCCTTGCGGGTCTTCGCCGTTTCCGTGAAGGCGGCGGGCGCCTTCCAGCCGCCGAGCGCTTCCGACAGCAGCGTCAGGCCCTCGCGCGCATCGGCGACGAGCGGCTGGCTGTCACGCTTGGCGGCGTCGAAGGCGACGGTATTGAGGCCGATCATCTTGACGCCGTCGTTCTTGAACAGCGCCCAGGAGCCGGTCGTGAAATCCTGCATGCGCGTGCCGACGGCGAGGATGACGTCGGCCTCTTCGGCAAAGGCGTTGGCGGCGGAGGTGCCGGTGACGCCGATGGAGCCCATGCAGAGCGGGTGATCGTCCGGCAGTGCCGACTTGCCGGCCTGGGTCACGGCGACCGGGATGCCGTGCATGCCGGCAAAGGCCTTCAGTTCGGCCGTCGCCTGCGAATAGAGCACGCCGCCGCCGGCGATGATCAGCGGCTTTGCCGCCTTGCGCAGTGTGGCGATGGCGGCAGCGAGTTCGTCGGTATCGGGGCGGGGGCGGCGATGCGTCCAGACCTTTTCCTCGAACATGGCAGCCGGATAGTCATAGGCTTCGGCCTGCACGTCCTGGCAGAGCGACAGCGTCACCGGGCCGCAATCGACCGGGTCGGTCAGTACCTGCATGGCGCGCTTGAGGGCGGAGATGATCTGCTCGGGGCGGGTGATGCGGTCGAAGTAGCGCGAGACGCAGCGGAAGGCGTCGTTGACCGAGACGGTGCCGTCGTTGAAATCCTCGATCTGCTGAAGGACCGGGTCGGGAATACGGTTCGCAAAAACGTCGCCGGGCAGGAAGAGCACGGGCAGGCGGTTGACATGGGCGACACCCGCCGCCGTCACCATGTTGAGCGCGCCCGGGCCGATGGAGGTGGTGCAGGCCATGAAACGCTGGCGGAAGCTGGCCTTGGCGAAGGCGACGGCGGCATGCGCCATGCCCTGTTCGTTATGGGCGCGCAGGGTCGGCAGTTCGTTGCGCACCTGATAGAGCGCTTCGCCCATGCCCGCGACGTTGCCATGGCCGAAAATGCCCCAGACACCGGCGAAGATCGGCACCGTCTTGCCGTCGACGACGGTCATCTGCGCCTTCAGGAAATGCGTGACGGCCTGCGCCATCGTCAGCCGGATCGTCTTGCCCATGGTATTCCTCCCAAACTCTTTATTCACAGGCCGCGCGTGCGAAGCCAGGCGTCGGTCAGCTCGCGGAAGCGGCCGGCCATGTCTGCGATCGCGGCCTCGTCATCCATCTTTCCCGCCATCCAGGCGCGGGCGGCATCGACGAAGATCGTCCGGCCGACGGCAAAACCCTTCACGGCCGGCGCCACCGTCGTCGCCTCGAAGGCCTTCACCAGGTCCTCCGTCGGCGCTTCCAGGCCAAGCAGCACGATACCACGGCAATAGGTGTCATTTTTGGCAATCACGGCCTCGATGTTCTTCCACGCTTCGCTCGATGCCTGCGGCTCCAGCTTCCACCAGTCCGGCTTGATGCCGAGATCGTAGAGCTCCTGAAGCGCCGTCGAGATCGTATCATCCTTGAGCGGGCCGTTCTTGCCGGCGATAATCTCGACCAGAAGTTCACGGCCGACCCGGCGGGCGGCTTCGAAGAGCGTGCGCAGCTTCTCCTGCTGCTCCAGCTTGAGCGCGGCCGGATCGTCGGGATGGTAGAAGCACAGGCATTTGATGCAATGGTCGAGCGGCCACTCCACCAGTTGCGAGCCGATATCCTGGCTGAACTCGAAACGCAGCGGCTTGGAGCCGGGCAGTTCGACCGGGCGGCCGATCCACGAGAAATTCTGCGTGGCGGCGTCGAAGAAGGCGTCGCGGCCGAAGCGCTCGTCGATGAGCATGCCGTAGCCAGGGCGGCCTTCTGCGACGCGGGCTGTCGCCTGCACGGTGAGGCGCTTGAACTGCGAAATCTTCTCATGCGGCACGCCGAGTTCGTCGGCGATATCGACGAGTTGCATGCGGTGGTCGCAGGCGAGCGCCATGAGGAGCGGAATGTCGTCCTGCTTGCGGTTGGTCGCCCAGTGGATGTGGTTGATCGCCTCGTCCTTGCGCAGCGCGCGGTGTTTGCTGCCGTTTTTCAGGAAGAAGGCGAGCTCGTCCCAGCTCGGATATTCCGGCGAGCAGAGCAGGCGCGAGACGGCGAAGGCGCCGCAGGCATTGGCCCAGGTGGCGGAGGTCTTATGGTCTTCGCCCTTCAGCCAGCCGCGCAGGAAGCCGGACATGAAGGCATCGCCCGCACCCAGCACATTATAGACCTCGATGGGGAACCCGTCGCCGACCACGCCATCTTCCAGATCGTCGGAGATCGGGCCGTTATAGACGATGCAACCCATGGCCCCGCGCTTCAGCACGATGGTTGCCGGCGAAACGGCGCGGATCGCCTTGAGCGATGAGAGCACGTCATCGGCACCCGAGGCGATCAGGATCTCCTCTTCCGTGCCGACGATCAGGTCGCAATCCGGCAGGACGGATTTCAGGATGGCGGAGACGCGATCGGATTTCACATAGCGCTCGAAGCCCTCGGCATGGCCGGCAAGGCCCCAGAGGTTCGGGCGGTAATCGATATCGAAGATGACCTTGCCGCCGTTTTCCTTGGCGATGCGGATCGCCTTGCGCTGCGCGGCCTCGGTGTTGGGGCGCGAGAAATGCGTGCCGGAGACCAGAACCGCGCGGGAGGAGCGGACGAAAGCCTCGTCCACGTCGCCCTCGTCGAGCGCCATGTCGGCGCAGTCGGTGCGCACGAAGATCATCGGCGAGACGCCTTCGGATTCGATGGCGAGCAGCACCAGCGCGGTCAGCCGCTCCTTGTCGGTCTTGATGCCCTCGACATTGACGCCCTCGCGGGCGGATTGCTCGCGGATGAAGCGGCCCATCTGCTCGTCGCCGACGCGGGTGATGAGCGCCGATTTCAGGCCGAGGCGGGCGGTGCCGATGGCGATGTTGGCGGGGCAACCGCCGACGGATTTGGCGAAGGAGGCGGTGTCTTCGAGCCGCGTGCCGAGCTGCTGGCCGTAGAGATCGACCGACGAACGGCCGATCGTGATGACGTCAAGCGTTCTGGCCTGATCGATGTGCGGCATGTCTTCCTCCCGGTCTCGAGGCGCCGTCATGAGAGCGCGGCGATAGTCTGGGAAAATGAAACATGAATTCCATTATTCTGTCAATTCGGAATGTTCATTCCATTTTTATTTCACGGCATTTCATTTGGATGTGCGGCGCAGGCTGCGACGTTTTTCCGCAATCGCGACCGGCAGCGCCATGGCGAGCGCCATGGAGGCGGAGAGCGAGCGGAAGCCAGCGTAGTCGGCTTCGGAGACCTCGAACCAATGCGTGGCGGAGGCGGCAAGCGGCGAGAAGACCGAGTCGGTGATGGCGACGATGGGCACGCCGCGGGCGGCCAGCTCCTGCGCCTGCGTCAGGCTCTCGGCGGCATAGGGCGCGAAGCTCGCGGCGATCACAGCGTCCTTGCTGGTGGCGAACTGCACCATTTCCGGGTCGATGCCGTTGGGGGAGGCGACGATCTGGTGGCGGATGGCGAGTTTGCCGAAGGCATAGGCGATATGGGCGGTCAGCGGATAGGAGCGGCGCTTGGCAACGAGATAGATGGTTTCGGCGCGGGCGAGCAGGTCGACGGACTTGGAGAACGTTTCGCCGTCGATGGTGCTGGCAAGGCGGGCGACGGACTGGCTGGCGGCGGTCAGGAAACCGGAGAGCAGTTCGGTGTCGCTGTTGGCCGCCGGTCCCGCCTCCAGCGAGGCGAGCCGTTCCTCATAGGAAAGCGTGCGATCGCGCAGCCGGGCGCGAAAAACGTTCTGCAGATCCGAAAACCCCTCGTAACCGAGATGATGCGCCAGGCGCACCAGCGTCGAGGGCTGCACGTCGGCGGCCGTCGCGATGCTGGCGGCGGTGCCGAAAGCCATCTCGTCGGGATTGGCGAGCGCATAGGCCGCCACCTGCGCCAGCCGCTTCGGCATGGTCGCCTTGCGCTCGATGATGACGCTGCGCAGGCTGTCGAAATCGCGCGGCACGCGCGAAAGGGCCGTTTCGGTGTTGCTCATCGTGGGTCTCCTCGGCGGCCATTCTGCGACAAATGAAATAAATATTCCATATTTTTGGAAAAGATAGTTTTCGTTCCAAATCTTTCCCGCTATGGATGACGCAAGAGGCGCCTGTGCGGCGAGATATAGCAATTCCTCTGCCGGTGCGTAGCGGAATTCAGCGAGGGAGGACGTCATGAAAGCGCTTGGCATCGGATTGATCGGAACCGGCTATATGGGCAAGTGCCATGCGCTCGCCTGGAACAATGTCAGCACGGTCTTCGGCGATGTGGATCGCCCGCGCCTCGTGCATCTGGCGGAGGCCAATCCCGAGCTTGCCGCCACCCGCGCCCGAGAATTCGGCTTTGCGAAATCGACGGCCAACTGGCGCGACCTGCTCTCCGATCCCGACGTGGATGTCATCTCCGTCACCACGCCGAACCAGTTCCATGCCGAAATGGCGGTCGCAGCCCTCGAAGCGGGCAAACACGTCTGGTGCGAGAAGCCGATGGCGACGGCCTTTGCCGATGCCGAGCGCATGCTGGCCGCCCAGCGCTCCTCCGGCAAGGTCGCCGTGATGGGTTACAATTACATCCAGAACCCGCTGATGCGCCATATCCGCTCGCTGATCGACGAGGGCGCGATCGGCGCGGTCAACCATGTCCGTGTCGAGATGGACGAGGATTTCATGGCGGATCCGGAAGCGGCGTTCTACTGGAAGAGCGAGGCGTCCTCCGGTTATGGCGCGCTCGACGATTTCGCGGTGCATCCGCTCTCGCTGCTGTGGAGCCTGTTCGGCCATGTCGAGGCGGTCATCGCCTCGCTGGCCAAGCCCTATGCGGACCGCCCGACGAAGGACGGTGGCCGCCGCGCCGTCGAGAACCACGATATCGCCAGCGTCCTGATGCGTCTTCCCGGTGGCATTTCCGGCGTGCTAATGGCCAATCGCTCCGCCTGGGGCCGCAAGGGCCGCATCGCCTTGCAGGTCTATGGCTCGAAGGGCTCGATCCTCTACGATCAGGAGCGCATGAACGAGTTCCAGCTCTATACGACCGATGGCCGCGCCACAGAACATGGCTTTTCCACGGTGCTGACGGCGCCGCATCACAAGCCCTACGACCGCTTCATTCCGGCCCCCGGCCACGGCCTCGGCTTCAACGATCTCAAGGTCATAGAATGCCGCGAGCTGATCGCCGCCATTGCCGGCATGGCATCGCATTCCATCGATTTCAACCATGGCCTGCGCATCGAGAAGACGGTGCACGCCATGGCGCAGTCGTTCCGCGAGGAACGGTGGATTGAAATCGCCCCGGCGTGATTTTTGGCGACCCGGCCAAAAAAATCCACCGGCTTAGTCATTGAAACCGCTCACCCCATACGTAATACTGGCGGCAATAATGCCGGAGGGAAGGGCATGTTCAAGCGAATACAAAAACGCTGGGCACCGGTGTTCTTCGTATCGATTGCTGTCGTCGTGTTCAACGCGGGCGCCGCTGAGGCGAAACGCGTGGCGCTGCTGATAGGCAATCAGAAATACGAAGAGACCGCTCAGCTGAACAACCCCGCCAACGACGTGGAGCTGATGCGCGCGTCGTTCGAGGCGGCGGGTTTCGACAGTGTGAAGACCGTGCTGGATCTCGATCGCTCCGCCATGGTGAAGGCGCTGCGCGATTTCGAGGACGAGTCCGTCGATGCGGATATGGCGGTGGTCTATTATTCCGGCCACGCCATGGAAATGAACGGGGTCAACTACCTGATCCCCGTCGATGCGGCGCTGAAGAGCGACCGCGACGTCGAGGATGAAAGTGTTGCCATCGACCGCGTGCAGCGGTCGCTGGAAGGCGCCAAGAAGCTGAAGCTCTTCATTCTCGATGCCTGCCGCAACAATCCGTTCGCCGCCGCGATGACGCGCTCGATCGGCACCCGTGCCGTGACGCGCGGCCTTGCCCGCGTCGAGCCCGAATCCGCCGACACGCTGATCGCCTTCGCCTCGAAGGCCGGCACGGTGGCGCTCGACGGCCAGGGCAAGAACAGCCCGTTTGCCACGGCGCTTGCGAAATACCTGACGGAACCCGGCCTCGACGTGCGCATCGCGCTCGGCAAGGTGCGCGACGAGGTGGTGGAAGCCACCAACCGCGAGCAGGAGCCTTTCGTCTACGGTTCGCTCGGCGGCGCGCAGATCTTCCTGAACATCAAGGAAGTGAACATCAACGTCACCAACAGCGGCAACACGGAAGTCTCGCCGAACGGCCAGTCCGAAGCGGCGGCCGACTGGCAGAACATCCGCGACCTCGCCGACGAGGACCTGATCAACGCCTTCATCGCCAAGCACGGCAAGGACCCGGTCTACAAGATGCTGGCGGAGAAGAAGCTCGCCAGCCTCAAGGAAGCCACCCAGAACGAAGGCCAGGACGCCGACGGCATCGCCTGGGATGCGCTGAAGGAATCGACCGATGCGGCCGCCCTCCAGCGTTTCCTCGAGCGGTATCCGGACAGCAAGCACCGCAGCGATGCCGAACATCTCATCGCCGCTCTGGAGCCGAAGAAGGGCCTGAGCGTCGATGTCGCCTCGAAGGAAACGGCCGCGTCGCGCGATTGCTTCCTTCTGGCCGGCGAACCGCAGTCGCTGCCGGGCTTCATGGGCGTCAACTTCCTGAAGATCGATGCCAAGCGGGCGCTCACCGCCTGCGCGCAGGCGGTCAACGAGAACCCGTCCGACGGCATGCTCGTCAACCTGCTCGGCCGCTCGCATGATGCCGACCGCAACTATGTCGAAGCGCGCCGCAACTATGAAAAGGCCATCGAGCTCGGCAATATGTACGCGCTCACCAACCTGGCCTGGTTCTCGATCTACGGCACGGATGGCCCGGTCGACGTGCCGAAGGGCCTGTCGATGTTCGAGAAGGCCTCGACGGCGGGCAATTCCTACGCCCAGGCGTCGCTCGGCTGGCTCTACCGCGAGGGTTACGGCGGCACGCGCCAGGACTATGCCGAAGCGGTGAAATGGTATCAGCAGTCGGCCAACCAAGGCTATGCCAACGCCATGGCCACGATGGGCTGGTTCTACCGCGAAGGCCTCGGCGTCTCGCAGGATTACGTCCAGTCGCTGAACTGGTACCGCAAGGCTGCGGATGCCGGCGACGCCAATGCCATGTCTTCGCTCGGCTGGGCCTACCAGAACGGTCTCGGCACGTCGCAGGACTATGCCGAAGCCAAGGTCTGGTACGAGAAGGCCGCTAATATCGGCGATTCCTACTCGATGGCCTCGCTCGCCTGGCTCTATGACGTCGGCAACGGCGTGAAGCAGGACTATGTCGAAGCCCGCTACTGGTATGAGAAGGCTGCCAATGCCGGCAGCTCCTATGCCATGGGCAACCTCTCGCGTCTCTACGATCAGGGCCTCGGCACGCCTGCCGACGCGAAGGAGGCCGTCCGCTGGGCTGCTGCCGCCGTCGAAAGCGGCGATCCCAACAAGTTGAAGGAGCTGAAGGAAACCCCGGCCAACTTCACCGTGGCCTTCCGCAAGGAACTGCAGGGCCTCTTGAAGGAGCGCGGTTATTACAGCGGTTCGTCCGACGGCGAATTCGGTGCGGCCACGCTCGCCGCCATCGACAAGCTCGCCGCCGGCCGCAACGACAGCACCTCGTTGTCGAGTTCCGGTTCATCGACGGTCACCTCGACCGACCAGTCGACGTCGACGCTCAGCAGCGGTTCGGATGTCGACCAGTGCTATGAGCTGGCCGGCGAACCGAACCTGCGTCCGGGCTTCCTCGGCACGCTCTTCGCCAATATCGACTACGGTCGTGCGATCTCCGTCTGCGAAGCGGCTCTCAATGCCAATCCGTCGGACAACTCGGTTCGCAACATGCTGGGCCGTGCCTACGATGCCGCGAAGAACTTCGCGAAGGCACGCGAGCACTACCAGAAGGCGGCCGACGAGGGGAACCTCTACGCGCTGACCAACCTGGCCTGGTATTCGATCTACGGCACGGATGGCCCGGTCGACATGGCCAAGGGCACCCGCATGTTCGAGCAGGCCTCGAATGCCGGCAATCCCTACGCCCAGGCGTCGCTCGGCTGGCTCTACCGCGAAGGCTATAACGGCACGCGCAAGGACTATGACGAGGCCTTCAAGTGGTACAGCAAGGCAGCCCAGCAGGGCTATGCCAATGCGCAGGCCACAATGGGCTGGTTCTATCGCGAAGGCCTCGGCACACAGAAGGACGACGCGGTCTCGCTCGACTGGTACAAGAAGGGCGCGGAAGGCGGCGACGTCAACGCCATGTCCTCGGTCGGCTATGCCTACCAGTCCGGTCTCGGCGTTCCCGTCGATTATGTCGAGGCACGCAACTGGTACGAAAAGGCCGCAGCCCAGAACGACTACTATTCGATGGCCTCGCTCGGCTGGCTCTACGACGTCGGCAACGGCGTGACGCAGGACTATGCCCAGGCGATCAACTGGTACGAAAAGGCGGCCAATGGCGGCAACACCTACGCCATGGGCAACCTGTCGCGCCTCTATGATCAGGGTCTCGGCACGCGGTCCAACGCACGGGAGGCTGCCCGCTGGGCCGCCGCCAGCGTGGAGGGCGGCGACCAGGGCAAGCTGCAGGAACTCAAAGGCTCGCCGGCGAACTTCACGCCGCAGTTCCGCAAGGAGTTCCAGCAGATCCTGAAGGATCGCGGTTATTACAGCGGCCCGATCGACGGCGATTTCGGCACCTCGACGCAGAATGCGATCGATCGTCTCGCCGCCCGCACCTGATCCGTCCGGACAGGGCTGAAACAAGGAACCGCTGGAAACACCCGTTTCCAGCGGTTCTTTTCTATGACGAGCTGATCAGGCCGCGCGCTTCAACAGCCAGGCGTCGTGCTGTTCGAGAAACGTCCTGAGGTGTGCCGGATAATCCTCGGCAACCGCGTCTTTGACACTCTGCCGCACCGCCAGCGCCGCGCGCCAGCAGGCAACCTTCGCGAAACCATCGAAGATGCCAGTCGGTGCGATCGTGTCGAACGTTTCGAAATAGCGGAAGATCGGTGCGAAGACCGCATCGACGAGGCTGAATTTTTCCCCGGCGAAAAACGGCCCGTCTCCAAGGGCCGCTTCGACGCGCGAAAACTTCTCGATCAGCGCCTTGCGCTTGACCTCATAGGTCTCGGCGTCCTTCGCCGTCTCGAAACCCCAGAGATCGCCGAGTATAGAGGAGCCGAATTCCATCCAGCCGCGATGCTGGGCGCGGGCCAGCGGATCGGCCGGGTGAAGCGGCATGCTGGTCTCGGTATCCTCGAGATATTCGCAGATGACGGCGCTTTCGAAGAGCACGACCTCGCTCCCGTCAGGCTGGCGGACGAGCAAAAGCGGCACCTTGCCCAGCGGCGAAAGGGCGAGAAACCAGTCGGGCTTGGCGGCAAGGTCGATGGTGCGACGCTCGAAGGGAACGCCCTTTTCGGCAAGCGCGATGGCGGCGCGCTGCACATAGGGGCAGAGATGGTGGCTGACGAGGATCAGGCGGGCTTCGGTCATCGGGATATCTCCTTTGGGTTGGGTCAGCGCAGGCTGCGCGAGGGGCTGAGCGCATAATGCCCGTCACCGAGCAGGGCCTGCGCGATGGAAAGCACGATGAGGTAGAGCGGATATTCCCAGCCGCCGCCGGGAGCGTTGAACACCCAGCCATTGGCGCCGTGCACCCAGATGATGGCGCCTGCCAGTGCGGGAATAAGGGCCAGCGCCACCCAGCGGGCCTGGATGCCGAGCACCAGCATAAGGCCGCCCGCGGCCTCTGCGGCGAAGGTCAGATAGGCGAGCCAGCCGGGCAGGCCGATGGATGTGAAATAGCCCGCCGTTCCGGCAAGGCCAAAGGTCAGCAGTTTCAGGACGACGCTGTGGGCGAGATACATCACGCCAAGGCTCACGCGCAGGAGGGTGACGCCATAGGCGGTGAGATCGGACTGGGAAAGGGGCATGGCAGGTCTCCACATCAATGTAGATGCAATTGCATGTATATAGCCTTGCCATTTCCGTCAAGGTGTATGTAATTGCATCTATGCCCGACTCACCCAAAGAAACTACCGGCAAGCCATCCGAGGCCACCACCCGGCTGTGGATCCGCCTCATGCGCGCCCAACGCCTTCTGCTGGGCGCCATCGAGCAGGACCTCAAGGCTGCCGACATGCCGCCACTCGCTTGGTACGATGTGTTGTGGGAACTGGTGCGCACGGAAACGGGCAGGCTGCGCCCCTACGAAATCGAGGAGCGCACGCTCCTGGCCCAGCACAATCTCTCGCGCCTGCTCGACCGCATGGAAAATGCAGGGCTCGTGCGCCGCGAAATCCTGCCCGAAGACGGCCGCGGCCGCTGGGTGCTCGTGACGGAAGAAGGCCGCAGGACGCAGGCGCGGATATGGACCGTCTATGCCGCCGCCATCGAGCGCCACCTTGGCGGGGCAATGGACGATCCCAGTGCCGAGACGCTCGCCGACGCCTTGGAACGCCTCACGCCCGTCACATGACCTCGAAATACAAAACGCCGGGGCAGGGCCCCGGCGCTGAATTGCGGCGATAGGTTTCTGCTTAGAGCAGGAAATCGCTCCCATAATATTTCGTCAGGCCTGCATCGATCTGGAAGTCGGCGACGCCGTCGCCGTCCACGTCGCCGGAAATGATCGTGCCCGAATAACGCAGTTCGCCCGCGGTGCCGGAGAAACCGGCCTTGCCGATGAAGGAGAACTTGTTGTCCGCCGACGTATTGATGTTGGCATCGATCGACCGAAGGTCGATTCGATCGCCTTCGCTGCCGGGATTGAAATCATCGATAATGTCGCGCAGCGTCGAGCCGACCTTGCTGTCGGAAATGCTGGTGAAGCGGAACGTGTCGGCCCCCGAGCCACCGACCAGAAGATCGCTGCCGGCCCCACCGACGAGCAGGTCGTTGCCCGAACCGCCGAACATGTCGTCCGCGCCCGAACCGCCATAGAGCCGGTCATTGCCCGTCTCGCCATAGAGGTTGTCGTTACCCGCATCGCCGTAAAGGATATCGACGCCGCTGCCGCCATAGAGCTTGTCGTTGCCGCCAAGCCCTTCGAGTTGGTCGTTGCCACTGCCGCCCTTGAGGACGTTGCTGCCGACGGTGCCGATCAGCGTGTCGGCATAGCTGGTGCCCGTGGCGTTTTCGATGCTCTTCAGCGTCTCGAGGCGGCCCGAAACCGCCTTGGCATAGCCCTTGTCGAGATCGACATAGATGCCGCGGCCTTCCTGGCTGCTCGAATCCTGCAGGGAGTAATTGATCGTATCGACGCCGTCGCCGCCGTTGAAGGTGTTCTTGAAGCCGGCGGAATAGAAGGTGTCGTTGCCGGTGTCGCCGTTATAGACGCTCTGGTAGGTCAGAACCTTGAAGACGTCGTTGCCGCTGCCGCCATAGACCTTGTCATAATAATCCGGGTCGTAGTCCTTGCCGCTGTGCGTGTAATAGTCGTTGCCCGAGCCGAGATAAACGACGTTGCCGCCCTCGAAGCTGTTGCGCACAATGTCATCGCCGCTGCCGGTATTGACCTTGTTGAAGCCGCCATAGGTGCCGATAAGGTTCAAAACGACTTCATCGTCGCCGCCATAGGTGTAGACATCCAGTTCAACCCTGGAGTTCTGAACGATGAGGTCGTCCCCATCCGTGCCGTCAATTACAACTGTCATATGCATATTCCTTTCCGCAACAACGGGTTTGTTGTACGACATTTAACGTCGGCAAGCTGAACCGATGTTGAACAAGGCAGGAACCACGCGGCGATTTCGAGGCGAATTTTCGGAGTTTTGCAGGCAGGCATACGATTTAAGCCGATGCCCGATCTTGCCCTCTTTATATAAAAGGCTTGTCCATAGCCCCGCGTGCGGCAATCGACCGGAGCCGCGTCATTCCGAGAAACACAGGAATCAATGAGTGATTCCCGCCATTCCGGGACGACCCGTCGCTTGAATACTATCCGGCTTCAGGCGCTAACCCGGATCTTCCAACGAAAAAATCCGAAAAAGCGGCAAAGACGATTTCATTTCGCATCGCCTGTCAAAAAAGCCTTGCAATCAAAAGCTCTGCCGCATAGTGAAACCGCGAGCGGAGAGGTGGCCGAGTGGTCGAAGGCGCTCCCCTGCTAAGGGAGTATACCGGAAACGGTATCGTGGGTTCGAATCCCATCTTCTCCGCCAGTTTCCTCTTTCATATGAATGCGGCATTCAAAGAGACGAGGCTTAGGCTTCTCTCTTCTACGCCATAGGTTTGTCGCGCTCTAGGCAAGCCGGGCCCCCTCAATCAAACTCAACGGCTCGGCCAAGGGCAATGCTTGCGCCCATGGATAACGTCGACATACTTGCTTCCATCGCGTGGGTATTGAAGCTGTGGCGATGACGCTTTCGTCCGCAAGCGTCTATGACAATGTCCTCTCCGGTAACGGCGTGTTGAACCGCGCCCCGGTGGCCGGCGATGAAAGTGCATCCACGATCTTATAGATGTGCTGAAGCTGGACGTGGTCACATTGAAGCGTGGCGCTGTTTTTCCAACCCTCAAAAAAGGTCACGTCGTTCCCAGTGGCGGCAAGCTCGCAAAACCGCCACGCCATAAGATGCTGAGACCTGCACCGGCTCGTTCCCATATTCGCCAAGCCGAGTCTTCGCCAGAATCACGACGAATCGAGTCTGTTGGAAAGGCGTGCAATTCCGTCTGCGGCTTAAATATCAGGCTCGCATGGAGACGGCGCGTGGCTTCGAAAAGATGCCGTCGCCATGTTTATGAAGGTGTTCTGCCGTCTTTTCGCCCTGTACGGGGCGGTGTCCGTAGGCAGTTGCGACAAGCTAAGTGCTCGCTTCATAAGGGGTTTTGTTAAGAATCCATAAACTTTTAACGACCCTGTCCGCCATTTTGTGTCCTTTCCGCAACAGCGTTGGGCGAAGGCAGTCACAAAGTCCGCCTCCTTTCAGTTTGGAGATTGCTTACGGAACCGCGTCGAGTATTTTCACTCTCGGAAGCAGGGGCGGTTGATCGTCCACTTCTTGAACTTGGGGATGGGGCAGGGAACGCTGTCCTTCAGCAAAAAACCCAGACCCGTTTGAAACTTTTTGACTGGAGGTCAGAAATGAACATCAAGAGCCTTCTTCTCGGCTCCGCTGCAGCTCTCGCAGCAGTATCCGGCGCACAGGCTGCCGACGCTATCGTCGCTGCTGAGCCCGAGCCCATGGAATACGTTCGCGTTTGCGACGCTTTTGGCACCGGCTTCTTCTACATCCCGGGCACCGAAACCTGCCTCAAGATCGGTGGTTACGTTCGTTTTGACGTTGGTGGCGGTGAGCTGCTCGGCGACGACGTAAACGCTGCTAACGGTGGCTTTGGCGACGAGTGGAACACCAAGTCGCGTCTCTCGCTGCAGATCGAAACGGCTTCCGACACCGAATACGGCGCTCTGAAGACCTACACCGAGACCCGCTTCAACTGGAACAACGAAGGTGGTACGGACGTATCGCTGAACTTCGCCTACATCGACCTGGCCGGCTTCCGCGTCGGTAAGACCGAAACGGCGTTCTACACGTTCGTTGGCTACGCCGGCAACGTCATCAACGACGACCTGATCTCGGGCGGCATCTACGACGCCAACGTCATCCAGTACAACTACGACAACGGCGCTGGCCTCACGGCAGTTCTGTCGCTCGAAGACACGAGCGGTTCTGATGCAGCTGCTATCGGTTCCTTCCGTGGCGACCGTGACTACATCCCGAACATCGTTGGCGGTATCGGCTATTCGGGCGGCGCCTTCGGCGTCAAGCTCGTGGGCGGTTACGACTCTGCTGTTGAAGAAGGCGCAATCAAGCTGCGCGCTGACGGCACCTTCGGTGGCGTTTCGGTCTTCGCAATGGGTGGCTGGAACACGGACGGCGACCGCAAGAACGTCTACGCTACCTGGGGTGGCGACTGGGCTGTCTGGCTCGGCGCATCTGCCGCTGTTACCGACCGCGTAACGCTGAACGCACAGGTTTCGTTCGACGACGCCGACGAGCTGGCTGTTGTAGCCAACGCCAACTTCACGGTTGTTCCGGGCTTCGTCGTAACGCCGGAAGTTGCTTACTTCGACAACGGTCTCGACGATGGCGACTCCTGGGGTGGTATGATCCGCTTCCAGCGTTCGTTCTAATCTAACCTAGGTTAGATAAAGACCCGCAGTCCTGAAAAGGGCTGCGGGTTTTTTGCGTTTGTAGCGTTCTGATCTGGCGTTTCACGCTGAATCAGCTGCCGCGTCATCTATTCGATGTCGCGGAGGTCTCGGATTGCGGCTTGTCGGTTAAAGCCTCAACCACCTCGTCGTGTCGCTGATTGCTCGTCGCGGTCGCGTTTCAAAGTTCCGAAAGGAATACGGACAGCGAGGGAAAGACGTCTTCGTGGTGGAGGAGGGGTGCGTGGCCTTGGCCGGGTGCGGTTTGCGCGAGGACTTGTGCTCGGTCTTCCGCCATCGCCTGAAGCGTTTCAGCGGAAAAAAGTTTTGAATGCTCGCCGCGTATGACCAGCATCGGCTTTTCAGCGAGAACTTCGAACTGCGGCCATAGGGTCGGCAGCGGCTTGCGGAAGTCGATGGCTTGGAGTTGGTCGTTCAAGGCGGAATCGTAGTCGGCGACGAGGAAGCCGTTACGCCTTGTATAGAGCGCATGGGCCATCTCGACCCAGTCGGCCAGGGCAAGAGTCGGGAAGGTTTGGCCGTGAAGCGCCGCCAAAGCGTCGGCAGCCTGTTCGAAGGATGAGAACGTCGAGCGGCGGCCGAGGTAATCCCGGATTTCGATCAGGCCTTCAACTTCGATCACCGGGCCAATGTCGTTCAGCACGGTCGCCGCTATGAGGTCCGGCCGCAGTGCAGCCAGGATATGCAGGATCAGCCCGCCGCGTGACGTGCCGATGAAGAGGCATTGCTTCAGGCCGAGCAGGTCGCAGAGCGCAATGACATCCCTGCATTCCACCATTACATTATAATTCACGGGATTGGGATCGTATTGGGAAAGGCCGCGACCGCGATAATCCACGGCGATGACACGGCGCGACTTTTCCGGATGATGGGCGAGCAGCAAGGCGAGCTGGTGAAAGTCGCGCGCGTTGCGGCTGAGGCCGGGAAGGCAGATGACCGGCAGGCGCTCGCTGCTTTCCCGTGTCTGTCCCGCCGGATAATCACGGGCATGAAGCCTCAGTCCGTCTTCGCTTGAGAAGAAGATATCGCGGAATGCCGCTGCGTCCGAAGAGTTCATGCGCGTGCCTTACCAGTGAATGGGAAGACATCATCGCCAATTCTGCCGGCAAGTCATCCTGAAATATGGCCTCAGCGGCCGACGCTGAGATCGTGCTCGATATCGGCGGTCTGGCCGAGGCGGGTCTTGTAGACCTGGTAGTTCTCCATCACGCGCTGCACATAGCCGCGGGTTTCGGAGAAAGGGATGCGCTCGATCCAGTCGACCACCTCGTCGACCGGCTTGCCGCGCGGATCGCCATAGCGCTTGATCCACTGCGGCACGCGGCGCGGGCCGGCATTGTAGGCGATGAAGGTCAGTACATAGGAACCGCCGAAATCGCTGATCTGCTCGCCGAGATAATGCGCGCCGAGCGTGGCATTATAGGCGGCGTCCGTCGTCAGCCGTTCCTTGGAATAGGCAAGGCCGTAGCGTTTGGCGACGCCCTGCGCCGTGCCCGGCATCAGCTGTAGCAGACCCTGCGCATTGGCGGGCGAGACGGCGGCGGGGTTGAAGGCGCTCTCCTGCCGCGCGATCGCATAGGCGAGCGCCTTGCCGGAGCCCGCAATATTGGCGCCGTCAGGAATGACGCCTATGGGGAAGGCAAGGGCCGCGACATCGATGCCGCGGCCGAAGGCGATCTTGCCGATTTGCAGCGAAAGCTGGTGGTTGCCGCCCTTTTCGGCCTGCGCCGCAAGCAGCGCGAGCTCGCCCGGGCTCATCAGCTCGCCGGCCAGCGCGCGGTAGAGACTGTCGCCCCGCCAGCCGTGGCCGGCAGCCTGGAGACGGGCGATGGCCTGCACGGCCTCACGCTGGTTGAAACTGGCGCGCTCTTCCGCCGTCGGTATGGGATAGGTGACGTTCAGCGTCTTGCGGCCAAGCCGCGCGCCGGCAAGCTGGCCGTAGAAAGTGCCGGGAAAATTCGCAGCTTTGGCGAAATAGTCCTTCGCGTCGCCCGGCCCGCCCTTTTCGGCGGCCCGCCCGAGCCAGTACCAGGCACGGGAGACCGAAAGCGGCCGGTCGGAGGTTTGCAGGATGCGCTGGAAATGGCTTGCGGCTATCTTCGCATCGCCGAGATCGCGCAGGGCATACCAGCCGGCATGAAATTCCGCCTCGACGATATCGGTCGGATCGTCCGCTCCGTGCCGAGCGGCGACATTGTAAGCATCGCGGTAGTCGCCGAGATCGGCAAGGCCGCGGCTCACGATGCGCTGCTCGTTCCACCAGGCACCGGGATCGATGAGGCGGGCAGGGTCCTCCGGCATCGAGGCAAAGAGCTTTGCTGCCGCGCGATAGTCCTGCTTGCCGCGCAGGTCGCGGATGCGCAGGAACGTATAGGCCGGATCCTTCTGCCAGCTGGCATCCACGGCCTTGATCAGGTCACCGGCATTCTTGCTCTTGCGGATGACCGCCGCCCAGGCGCGGTAGAGCGATTGCGCCTTGCCGAGATCGCCGAAACGCTGCGCCTGATCGGCGCGCTCGCGATACAGCAGCATCTCCATGCGCGTCTTATGGTCCTCGACGCTGAGCAGGCTGCCGAATTCGGCAAGAATCGTGTCCTCGACATCCTTGGAGAGCGCGTCCTTCTGCCAGAACGAGCGCAGGATGTTCGTCGCGCGCGGCGTATCACCCGTCGCGACGAGCGCGCGCGACAGCACGATGGCGCCCTCGGCCGTCTCCGGCCTTGTGGTGCCGAAGGCGGCGAGCACATCTGCCGTCGCCGGGTTTTCCCGCGCCATCGCCTTTTCGGAATTGGCACGCAGCACCGTCAGACCCGGCCAGCCTTTCAGCTCGCGCTGGGCCTTGGCGATCTCCCAGGAGGGCACGCCGCGCTGGCCGGAAACGGCAATCGCCCAGGTCAGGATGTGCCGGTCGAGGCTGGAGGAGGGCAGGCGGTCGCGTGCGGCGATCGCCGCCGCTGCGTCACGATTGGAGAGGGCGTCGAGCCCCTCGCGCAATTCGGCGCTCACCACCGGCACGCTGTCGGCGCGCGGAATGGCGCTGGTGATGACATCCTTCGAGGGCATCTCGGCGGCAAAGCCGAGCGGCTTGATGTCGGCGGTGTTGTCGGCCTCGACGGGCGATGAGCGCAGCGAAAGCCCGGCAATACCGGCAAGCAGCAAGGCGCAAAGGGCAAAACTGTTCGTCGAGATCATGCTACATCCCGGATGCCATGGCAGGCGACGCGTCGGCGCGTGACTTTCCGCCTGTTTGTGAACACTCATTAACCCTTTGTTGCCTTAACGAAACCTTAATCGCTCATCTCACTAAGCCGTGAAGGGGGCTTCATCCCAGGCGACGGATCAGGTGAAACGAATATTCGTGTCCCAGAGCCAATTCCGCCTTGTTTGTGCATGAAAAACGCCCGTCGCGACGCTTGCCGCATGACCGTCGCCCGACTATTGTGCCAGCGTTTTTAACCACGGAATACGGCCAAAGCATGTAAGCCCACGGGCGGCTCTGGCCTCAGGAGTTCTGGATGTTCAAGGGATCCCTTCCCGCACTCGTTACCCCCTTTACCGATGCCGGCGCCGTCGATGAAGACGCGTTCGCGGCTCATGTCGAATGGCAGATCGGTGAGGGCAGCCACGGTCTCGTTCCGGTGGGCACCACCGGCGAGTCGCCGACGCTGTCCCATGACGAGCACAAACGGGTGGTGGAACTTTGCATCAAGGTGGCGAAGGGCCGCGTTCCAGTCATTGCGGGTGCAGGCTCGAACAATACCAAGGAAGCGATCGATCTCGCCCAGCACGCCGAAAAAGCCGGTGCGGACGCGGTTCTCGTCGTCACTCCTTATTATAACAAGCCGACGCAGAAGGGCCTTTTCGCCCATTATTCGGCAATTGCCGGCGCCGTGAAGCTGCCGATCGTCATCTACAACATTCCCGGCCGTTCCGTCGTCGATATGATGCCGGAAACGATGGGCGCGCTGCACAAGGCGCATCCCTCGATCATCGGCGTCAAGGATGCGACGGGCAAGATCGAGCGCGTGTCCGAGCAGCGCATCACCTGCGGCAAGGATTTCGTCCAGCTTTCCGGCGAGGACGCGACTGCGCTCGGCTTCAACGCCCATGGCGGCGTCGGCTGCATCTCGGTCACGGCCAATGTCGCACCGCGCCTTTGCGCCGAATTCCAGGAAGCCACACTGGCGGGTGATTACGCCAAGGCGCTGGACCATCAGGACAAGCTGATGCCGCTTCACAAGGCGATCTTCCTGGAGCCAGGTCTTTGCGGCGCGAAATACGCGCTGAACCGTACCCGCGGCATGAACCGCTTCGTGCGTTCGCCGCTTCTGCCCACTCTGGAACCGGCAACGGAGGCAGCGATCGACGCGGCGCTGCGCCATGCCGGCCTGCTGAACTGATATGGCAACAAAAGCACGCCCGGCGACGGTCAAGAAGATCGTAGCGGAAAACCGCAAGGCCCGCTTCAATTACGAGATCATAGACACCTACGAGGCCGGTCTGGTTCTGACCGGCACGGAGGTCAAATCGCTGCGTGAAGGCAAGGCGAACATCGCGGAATCCTACGCTTCGGACGAGGGCGGCGAGATCTGGCTGATCAATTCCTACCTGCCGGAATATCTGCAGGCTAACCGCTTCAACCACGAGACTCGCCGCCGCCGCAAACTGCTGCTCTCCAAGCGCGAGATCCATCGCCTGCGCATCGCGATCAACCGCGAGGGCATGACGCTTGTGCCGCTGAAGGTCTATTTCAACGATGTCGGCCGGGCCAAGCTCGAGCTTGCGCTTGCCAAGGGCAAGAAGCTGCACGACAAGCGCGAGACCGAGAAGGAACGCGACTGGAACCGCCAGAAGGGCCGCCTGCTGCGCGATCGGGGCTGACGTCGTTCGCAAGCGCCAGCGATCAGGCCGGCGCGCATCCTATTTCAAAATGAAATTTAGAACTGCGCGTAAAGCTGCGTGATGACCGACTGCTGGGCGGTGCGGGCAAGGTCTGCGCCGGTCGTCTCGGTGGGCACGTCCGGCGAGGGGGCCGGGTTGGCGCTTGGCGTGCGCGGAGCGAGGAAAGACGAGAGCAGGGCGTTAAGGTCTGTGCTCTCGATCGCCAGGCGCGCCGTCGGGTTGCGCTCGGCGGAAACGCGGGCTTCGCCTGTCGCCTGGGTGGACGGCACGGCATAAACGGGGACGTTGGAAATGCCCGGCTGGCCGTTCGGTGCGTAGAGGAAGCTGAGGTCGCCGATGTCCTCGGCGGTCTCCGACGGTGTCGAGACCTGCGTGACGGGCCGTGGCACGGTGAGCGCGGCAAGGGCGGAGGCTGCGGGGCGGGGTTCCGCCGCAGGCGTCGCCGAACGCACGTCGAGCGCGTTCAATGCTGCCCGGTAGCTGTTGCCCGAAAGCGAGACTGCGTCCACCATGTTGCGAGATGTCCCAATGCGAAATGACTGTACGGCAATGGGAATATCAGGAGAGTCTTGCGGAACATTAATGGTCCGGGGGCGCATTTGAATCAATGTTTAACGGAACATTGAAGCCTTCAGAATTTCAGTGTGTGTCGAGGAACCTGAAGGTAAAGCGCGCCCGAGGTCCTGAACGCATGAACGTCCCGGAGCGGGACGTTCGTGAAGCAAGCCGGCGACGGAAGGGCTATTCGGCGACGTTGTCCACCGGCTCGACATTGCGCTGCGGGCGCTCGGAGGGGTCGCGGCCGATTTCGGCCTTCAGCGTTCCGAGGTCGATGAAATAGTCGGCCTGGCGGCGCAGGTCGTCGGCAATCATCGGCGGTTGGGTCTGCATCGTGGAAACGACGGAAACCTTGCGGCCCCGGCGCTGCAAAGCCTCGACCAGCGTGGTGAAATCGCCGTCGCCGGAGAAGATGACGAGATGGTCGACCGTCTCGGACTGCTCCATGGCATCGATCGCAAGCTCGATGTCCATATTGCCCTTGATCTTGCGGCGGCCAAGCGAGTCGGTGAATTCCTTGGCCGGCTTGGTGACGACCTTGTAGCCGTTATAGTCGAGCCAATCGATCAGCGGGCGGATAGAGGAATATTCCTGGTCTTCGATGAGGGCTGTGTAGTAATAGGCGCGCAGCAGGTAGCCGCGTTTCTGGAAGGCCTTCAGAAGCTTCCTGTAGTCGATGTCGAAGCCGAGTGTTCTGGAAGCCGCATAGAGATTTGCACCGTCGATGAAGAGGGCGATTTTCTCGCGGGGGTCGAACATATCGGGAAATCCTTTTAAGTAGAAGTTGAGTTAAACAGGTTAGTTTTGAACATGTTCCGGCCCTTTCGGATGCACTGGCCGGTTGAATTACCTCTTTTTCATATAATCTTCATTTAGGGCAGCCGAAGACGCTTTCCAAGCAAACCTAGGTTGCGGATACGATTTTTGTCGCCGGCAACGTTTCAGCAAATTCAACGGCTTCGGAATTGGAGAACAGTTCCCGCGCCTTATCTCATTTGTCGGATATTTGGACTTCCAGCCTGACGTAACGTCAAGATTCAACCGCAAATTACATGGGCAGGCTTATGACACGCAGATGAGGGGATAAGGAAGGAAAAACTTGAATTTTTCCTGCTTTGCCTGTATCGGGCATGCAAACTCCTGAAATTCTTGATCACAAAGGACAGGCAATGGCCCGTGTCACCGTTGAAGATTGCATTGACAAGGTAGACAACCGCTTCGAGCTGGTTCTGCTTGCAAGCCATCGCGCCCGCCTCATCTCGCAGGGCGCCGCCATCACCATCGACCGCGACAACGACAAGAACCCCGTCGTTGCTCTGCGTGAAATCGCCGACGAAACGCTTTCGCCCGACGACCTTAAGGAAGATCTGATCCACTCGCTGCAAAAGCATGTCGAAGTGGACGAGCCCGAGCCCGATCCGGCAAGCCTGGCTGCCGAGACGACATCCACGACGGCCGCCGTCGACGAGGACGAGGACCAGCCGGAAACCATCACCTTCGACCGCATGTCGGAAGAAGAGCTGCTGGCCGGTATCGAAGGTCTCGTACCGCCGGAAAAGAGCGACGATTACTGATTTCGGTAACTTACCGAAACCTTTGATATTGCGAATGCCGGTGCGCCCCTCTTATGGTTGGGGCGCACTTTTTTTTGCCCCGCCGCGCGGGGAGGGAGCCGATCGAGAATGATGCGCCAATATGAACTCGTCGAACGGGTTCAGAAGTACAAGCCCGACGTCAACGAGGCCCTGCTGAACAGGGCCTATGTCTATGCGATGCAGAAGCACGGGCAGCAGAAGCGGGCGAGCGGCGATCCCTATATTTCCCATCCCCTCGAAGTCGCCGCCATCCTGACCGACATGCGCCTCGACGAATCGACGATCGCGGTCGCCCTGCTGCACGACACGATCGAGGACACCAGCGCGACGCGCGGCGAAATCGACGAACTGTTCGGCGAGGATATTGGCGCGCTGGTCGAGGGCCTCACCAAGATCAAGAAGCTCGATCTGGTTTCCAAGAAGGCCAAGCAGGCGGAGAACCTGCGCAAGCTCTTGCTTGCGATTTCCGACGACGTGCGCGTGCTGCTCGTCAAGCTCGCCGACCGGCTGCACAACATGCGCACGCTGGATCATATGACGCCGGAAAAGCGCGCCCGCATCTCCGAGGAGACGATGGATATCTATGCGCCGCTCGCCGGCCGCATGGGCATGCAGGACATGCGCGAGGAGCTGGAAAACCTCTCCTTCCGCCATATCAATCCGGAAGCCTTCGAGACCGTCACGAAGAAGCTGGAGGAGCTTTCGCGCCGCAACGAAGGCCTCATCCGCAAGATCGAGGACGAGCTGCGCGAATTGCTGGTGGTCAACGGTCTCGACGACGCGCTCGTCAAGGGACGGCAGAAGACGGTCTATTCGGTCTTTCGCAAGATGCAGTCTAAGTCGCTGTCCTTTGAACAGCTCTCCGACGTTTACGCCTTCCGCATCCTCGTGGATGACGTCCCGGCCTGTTACGCCGCGCTCGGCATCGTGCACACGCGCTGGCGCGTCGTGCCGGGCCGCTTCAAGGACTATATCTCGACGCCAAAGCAGAACGACTACCAGTCGATCCACACCACCATCGTCGGCCCCTCGCGCCAGCGTATCGAGCTGCAGATCCGCACCAAGCGCATGCACGAGATCGCCGAATACGGTATCGCGGCGCATTCGCTCTACAAGGACAAGGAAGTGGTGATCGGCGAAGTTCGCACGACCTCGCCGCGCTCCAATGCCTATGCCATGCTGCGTCGGACGATCGAGGCGCTGGCCGAAGGCGACAACCCGGAGGAGTTCCTCGAGCATACCAAGCTCGAACTCTTCCAAGACCAGGTCTTCACCTTCACGCCGAAGGGCCAGCTGATCACGCTGCCGCGCGGCGCCACCCCTATCGATTTCGCCTATGCCGTGCACACCAATGTCGGTGATACCTGCGTCGGGGCCAAGATCAACGGCCGCATCATGCCGCTCGTGACACGTCTCTCCAACGGCGACGAGGTGGAGATCATCCGCTCCGGCATTCAGGTGCCGCCGCCGGCCTGGGAAGAGATCGTCGTCACCGGCAAGGCGCGCGCCGCCATTCGCCGCGCCACCCGCGCCGCCGTGCGAAAACAATATGCCGGCCTCGGCTATCGCATTCTGGAACGCACCTTCGACCGCGCCGGAAAATCCTTCTCGCGGGATGGCCTGAAGCCGGTGCTGCACCGGCTCGGCCAGAAGGATGTCGAGGACGCCATCGCGTCCGTCGGCCGCGGCGAACTGTCCTCGCTCGACGTGCTGCGCGCCGTCTTCCCGGATTACCAGGACGAGCGCGTGACCGTGAAGCCCAACACGGAGGAGGGCTGGTTCAACATGCGCAGCGCCGCCGGCATGGTCTTCAAGCTGCCTGGCAAGGCGAAATCCGCACTGGAGGGCGCAGAGACCGAAACCGGCCCCGAAGCCCTGCCGATCCGCGGCCTCTCCGGCAATGCCGAGGTGCATTTCTCCGCCGGCGGCGCCGTGCCGGGCGATCGTATCATCGGGATCATGGAGAAGGACAAGGGCATCACGATCTACCCCATCCAGTCGCCGGCGCTGCAGAAGTTCGACGACGAGCCCGAACGCTGGATCGACGTGCGCTGGGATCTCGACGAGGCCAACAACACCCGTTTCATGGCGCGCATCATGATCAACGCGCTGAACGAACCGGGCACGCTCGCCGAAGTCACCCAGACGATCGCCACCAGCGACGTCAACATCCGCTCCATGTCGATGACGCGGGTGGCGACGGACTTCACCGAGGTGCACATCGATCTCGAGGTCTGGGATCTCCGCCAGCTGAACCAGTTGATGGGCCAGCTCAAGGAGCTTCAGTGCGTCTCGACGATCAGCCGCGTGTTTACATGACAGTTTCCATGCAAAAATGTGGCATCCTGCCTTGAATAAGGCAGGATTGCCCAAGATTTGACCAGTCGTTATGCGCCTTATGCATGGCTGTATTGGAATAGTGTCGCTGGTGCCTTTGGGTGTCTCATCCTATCTTCTGCGTCGGGAGGTAACCGAAAGAGGTTTACCATGTTGAAGCAGATCAAGAACTTCGCCCGCGCCCTGCGTGTACCGAACTCCGAAGAGCGCGAAATCGCCTATCTCAATGGCGCCATCGACCGGATCGACCTGGAATATCGCCAGCGTCAGATCGACCGCGGCCTGTTCCGCAAGTCTTTCTAAATCTTGAGATCGAGTGGCGCACAGGGTGCGCCACGGCCGCCCGTGGCGCCATGATGGTCGCCCGTCGGCGCCCCATGTCGGCGCCATTGAAATGCCACTAACGGATCGGCTATGTCTTGGGCATGTTGTTCAGACGCCGAAAAAAGGCCTCGATGGCCGACCGGTTGCGCGAATTCTTCTGGCCGCGCAAGGGGTTGACGCGTCCGGCGCGCTACCTTGCCAAGCGAATCCTGCGCCTGTCCGCGTCGCCGCATGCGGTGGCCGCAGGTGTTGCCGCCGGCATATTCTCCGCCTTCACGCCGCTCCTGGGCTTCCATATCATTCTGGCCATGGCGCTCGCCTATCTGATGGCCGGCAACCTGCTGGCCGCAGGGCTTGCCACGACCATCGCCAATCCGCTCACCATTCCGCTGATTGCGCTCGCGACCTTCCGGGTCGGCGAGGCCCTTCTCGGCATCACCTCCAGCGAGGCGGTGACGGCAGCTGAACTCTTCCACCGGCTGGAGCACCTTCAGCTGTCCGAACTCTGGCAGCCCGTCCTGAAGCCGATGCTTGCCGGTGCCGGTCTTCTCGGCCTCGTGACGGCCGCCATCGGCTATGGCGTGACGCGCTTTGCCGTGCGCTCCTTCAAGGCGCGGCGTCATGCGCGCCTCCTGCAGCGCGCCGGGCTTTCCCCGACCCGCACCGCCCTTTCCCCCGGAGAAACAACCCTATGATCATCGGCATCGGCAGCGACCTCATCGACATCCGCCGGGTGGAGAAGTCGCTGGAGCGCTTCGGCACGCGGTTCACCGATCGCTGCTTCACCGAGATCGAGCGGACGAAATCCGACGGGCGCAAGAACCGCGCGGCCTCCTATGCCAAGCGCTTCGCCGCCAAGGAGGCCTGTTCTAAGGCGCTTGGAACGGGCCTGGCGCAGGGCGTGTTCTGGAAGGACATGGGCGTCGTCAACCTGCCGGGCGGCAAGCCGACGATGAAGCTGACGGGCGGGGCGCTGGAACGGCTGAAGCAGATGCTTCCCGCGGGCCATGAGGCCCGCATCCACATCACCATCACCGACGACTTTCCGCTGGCCCAGGCTTTCGTGATCATCGAAGCGCTGCCGTCTGCAACGCCCGGATAACCGGATCCCCGCGTCTTTTTGACCGACGCGATTTCCAACAGACAACCTTTCCTCTATAGAGGGCCAAATGTTCGCAAATAAGGAAAAGTCCGGCGTGGCAGAGAAGACAGAAAAGGCCGAAGGCGGCCTGTGGGAAAACGTCAAGGTCATCATCCAGGCGCTGCTGCTTGCCGTGGTGATCCGCACGGTGCTCTTCCAGCCCTTCACGATCCCGTCCGGCTCCATGATGCCGACGCTGCTCGTCGGCGATTACCTCTTCGTCAACAAGTTCTCCTACGGCTATTCGAAATATTCGCTGCCGTTCTCGCCGAACCTGTTTTCCGGCCGCATTTTTGCGAGCGAGCCGAAGCGCGGCGACATCGTCGTCTTCCGCTTCCCGCCGAACCCGGATATCGACTACATCAAGCGCCTCGTCGGCCTGCCGGGTGACCGCATCCAGGTCAAGGATAGCGAACTCTATGTCAACGGCGTCGCCGTGCCGCGCGAGCACAATGGCTTCTTCCGCGCCGACGACCAGTACGATACCGGCGAGGACGTTCCGGTCTTCCGCGAAACGCTCGACAACGGCGTGACCTACGACACGCTCGACACGCGCCCCGGTACGGTCGGCGACAACACGCGCGAATTCATCGTGCCCGAAGGCCATTATTTCATGATGGGCGACAACCGCGACAACTCGGCAGACAGCCGTTTCGACGTCGGTTTCGTGCCGGCCGAGAACCTGATCGGCCGCGCCAGCCTGATCTTCTTCTCGCTCGGCCATGACACGTCCTTCAGCGAAATCTGGAAGTGGCCGACGAACCTGCGTTGGGACCGCCTGTTCAAGGTCGTTGAATGAAGGGCGCCATTCCGCTGAACGACGTTAACCGCAAGGCTCTCGAAGACCTGATCGGCTACGCCTTCACCGACAAGGACCGTCTCGACCGGGCGATCACGCATGCGAGCGCCCGGCCGGGAAAAGGCAGCAACTACGAACGGCTCGAATTCCTCGGCGACCGCGTGCTCGGGCTCTGCGTCGCCGAGATGCTGTTCCGCACCTTCCGCGATGCCAAGGAGGGCGAGCTTTCCGTTCGCCTGAACCAGCTGGTCAGCGCCGAAAGCTGCGCGGCGGTTTCCGACGACCTTGGCCTGCACCGCTTCATCCGCACCGGCGCGGATGTGAAAAAGCTCACCGGAAAAGCCATGCTGAATGTGCGCGCCGATGTGGTAGAGTCGCTGATCGCCGCGATCTATCTCGACGGCGGGCTGGAAGCCGCGCGCGGCTTCATCCTGCGCAACTGGGAGGGCAGGGCGGCCCGCGCGGAAGGCGCGCGGCGCGACGCCAAGACCGAATTGCAGGAATGGGCGCATGCCCGCTTCGGCCTGACGCCGAACTACAAGGTGGACGAACGCTCCGGCCCGGATCACGACCCGCGCTTCACCGTGACGGTGGAGATCAAGGGCGTGAAGCCGGAAACCGGCATCGACCGCTCGAAACGGGCCGCCGAACAGGCGGCCGCAACGAAGATTCTGGAACGCGAAGGCGTCTGGCCCAAGGGCAGCGGCGCGGAATAAACGGACATCATGACCGAAGAAACGAACATCCCCGCCGAGAATGGCGATACTGGCGCGGGCCCGACCCATTCGGGCTTCGTGGCGCTGATCGGCGCGACCAATGCCGGCAAGTCGACGCTGGTCAACCGCCTCGTCGGCGCCAAGGTGTCGATCGTCAGCCATAAGGTGCAGACGACGCGCGCCATCGTGCGCGGCATCGCCATTCACAACAATGCCCAGATCGTCTTCATGGACACGCCCGGCATCTTCAAGCCACGCCGCAGGCTCGACCGCGCCATGGTCACGACGGCCTGGGGCGGCGCCAAGGATGCCGACTTCATCATGTTCCTGATCGACAGCGAGCGCGGCCTGAAGGGCGACGCCGAGACGATCCTGGAAGGCCTGAAGGAAGTCCACCAGCCGAAGATCCTGGTGCTGAACAAGGTCGACCGCGTCAAGCCGGAAGACCTTTTGAAGCTGACGGCGGCCGTCAACGAGGTCGTCAAGTTCGAGCGCACCTTCATGATCTCGGCACTGAACGGCTCGGGCTGCGAAGACGTGATGGACTACCTCTCCGCCGCGCTGCCGGAGGGACCGTGGTACTATCCGGAGGATCAAATTTCCGACCTGCCGATGCGCCAACTCGCAGCGGAAATCACCCGCGAAAAACTGTTTCTGCGCCTCCATCAGGAGCTTCCCTATTCCTCGCATGTCGAGACGGAAAAGTGGGAAGAGCGCAAGGACGGCTCGGTGCGCATCGAACAGGTCATCTATGTCGAGCGCGACAGCCAGAAGAAGATCGCGCTCGGCAAGAACGGCGACGCGATCAAGGCGATCTCCACGGCATCCCGCAAGGAACTGTCTGAGATCCTCGAGCAGACCGTGCACCTCTTCCTCTTCGTGAAGGTGCGCGAGAACTGGGGCGACGACCCGGCCCGCTTCCGCGAAATGGGGTTGGATTTCCCGACGTCTTGAGAGTTTGGCGCGAGGATTAAGCCCCTCACCCTCACCCTCACCTTAACCCTCTCCCCGCAAGCGGGCAGAGGGGACTTGCCCTGTGAGCGGGCATTGGCGGGAGAAAACGGTGCGGCTTATCCCTTCGCCCCGCTTGCGGGGAGAAGGCGGCCTGCAGGCCGGATGAGGGGCTGGAATCCAACTACGCCCGCGCCCGACGCTCCGGGCTGTGCGCCGCATCGCGGGCCTTTTCCACCAATCGCTGCATGGCCCAGATGCCGAGGTCTTCGAGCGGCTGCGGTTTGCAGATGAGATAGCCCTGGTAGAAGTCGCAGCCGGCGGCGGCGAGCAGGCCCATCTTCTCCGTCGTATCGACACCTTCGGCGATCACCGACATGTCCTGGGCATGGCAGAGCGCCACGAGCGCGCGCAACGTCGGCAGGGCGGCCGAGCGGGTGAGGCTTTCCACCAGCTCGCGGTCGAGCTTGATGGTCTCGGCCGGGTACTCGATGATCTGCTGAACCGAGGTGTAACCGGCGCCGAAATCGTCGATCGAGATGCGGAAGCCGCGGCTGCGCAGGATTTCGATGTTGCGGCGCGACTGCTCGCCGAGCTTGACGGCGAAGGTCTCGGTCAGCTCGATCTCGATGACGCGCGGGTCGACGCGATGTCGGTCCGCGCAATCGCAGAAATGATCGCTGATCGACTTGGTGTAGAGCTCGGCCGAGGAGATGTTGATGCAGAGGATCGTTTCGGCGCCGAACAGCTTCTTGATCTGGCCGTATTCGGCCATCGCCCGGTCGATTACCCACCAGTCGATCTTGCTGAACAGGCCGGTCGTTTCGGCAATCGGGATGAACTCGTCCGGCGTCACGCGGCCGAGCACCGGGGAAGTCCAGCGCAGCAGCGCCTCGCAGCCCATCACCTTGCCGTGACCGTCGACGATGGGCATGTAGACGAGGTGGAATTCGCGGTCGGGATCGAGCACGCGCAGCTCTTCCTCGATGCGGCGCTGGCGGTTGCGCTTCTCGTGCAGCGAGCGGGAATAGCGCGCCGAGCCGTTCTTGCCCTGCGACTTCGCCTGGTACATGGCGGCATCGGCATTGGCGACGAGCTCGGGCAGGGTGCGGGCGTCCTCGGGATAGACGGCGATGCCGATGCTGGCGGTGACGGGATAGGCCTTGTCCAGCACCTCGAACCCTTCACCGAACAGCGCCAGGATCTGGTTCGATGTTTCCGTGATCGTGCCGCTGCCCGGCTGGCAGCGCAGCATGATGGCGAATTCGTCGCCGGAAAGGCGCGCGAACAGACCATCCGGCAGGCCACGTTCCCTGACGGCGCGCGCGACGATCGCCGAAATGCGGGCGGCGAGAACCTTTAGAAGCTCGTCGCCGATCTTGTGGCCGTGTTTGTCGTTGACGAATTTGAAGTTGTCCACATCGATGAAGAGAAGCGTGCAGCCGATATCCTCGGCTTCGGCCTCTTCGAGGATTTGCGTGGAGCGAATGTTGAAATATTCGCGATTGGAAATGCCCGTCAGCGTATCGGTCCACGAGGCATTGCGCACGAGATCGAAGGATTGCATCGAATGGTCGTGCAGGCGCTTGACGTTGGCCGACAGGCGGCCGATCTCGCCGGCCTCGTTCATGTCGGGCAGGGCGCTGCGGCTGCCGGTCATCACGTCGGTGAGCTGGCGGTCGAGGCGGGCGATGGGATTGGTGATGTAGCGGCGCACGAGGCCGAGCACGAGGATGATGGTGCACAGGCTGAGCGCGATGGCACCGAGCGCCAGCAGCGATTTCAGCGTCCAGAGCCGCTCATTCAGGAAGGTCGGATCCGGCGTCAGACGCGCGAAGAGCGAAGGGCTGAGCGTCGCGGTGGCCGACAGCGCGCCCTGGGCGAGAAGCTGGTGCTGGCCGATTTCGATCTGGGCACCGTATTCCTTCTCCAGCGCCCGCTTCATGTCGAGAAATAGCTTTGGCCTGACGGCGGTCTGCACCAGGATCGCGCCGTTCTTTGCGCTGGCGACGGGGCGGTTGAAGGTCAGCGGATCGATGAATTCCGAATGCACGATCAACGGCTCTAGGCCGTCGACATTGAGATAGCTCCAGGAGGACAGCCGCGGGCTCGCGATCACCTGGCGGGCATGCTCGACCTGCTGGCGCGTGATCTCGGCGAAGGGATCGTCGCTGTTTTCATAGTAGTAGTCGACCGTCAGCGGTGGGCGGATGATGGCGACCGAGATGAATTTCTTGCCGTCGTCGGAGAGCGAGGTGATGCTCTGCTGCAGGCGCACGCCCAGCGCATTCGAGCGATATGCGGCGTCCGGCTCGTTGACGAAAAGGCGCACGGCGCCGCCTTCGACGAGCGAATAGATCAGGCTGCGGTTCTGCGTCACCTCGTTCTGGAAGACGGCGGTCAGGAGGCCCATCTGCTGCCACAGGCGCGCGCGCTCCAGCCCGATGACCGAGGCGCTCTGCACGTAATAGATCAGCGACGCCGCGAGCACGTAGCCGGCCAGGATGACGGGGAAAATGAGGGAGAGGGCGCGTTTACCGAGCGTCACTGATCTTGGCCAGACTGCTGATGATGCGGCGGCGGGCCTGCACCGATTGCACGGTCAGCTCCTCCTGAAACTGGCTTTTGGCCAGGATTTCCGGTGCGGCATAGATTTCGGGATTGGAGCGCATGTCTTCCGGCAGCAGTGCCAAAGCGGCGGTGCTGGCGGTCGGCATGTTGAGTTTGATGGCGTTGCGGGCGCCGTTCTTGGCATTGCTGATATAATCGACCAGCTTGAGCGCGAGATCCTTGTTTTGCGAGCGCGCGCTGACGGAAACGCAGTCGAGCCAGGAGAGCGTGCCTTCCTTCGGCACGACATAGCGCCAGAGACCGGGCGAAGAGACCTTGTCGTTCAGCGTGTACTGGTCGCCGCTATAGCCGAGCGCCATCCAGATGTTCGGCCCCTTGTCGGCGTTCTGGATGGAGGTGATGACATAATCGTAGGTGAGCACATAGGGCACCTGCGCCTTCATCAGCTCATAGGCCGCCTTCAGCGTTTCGTTGTCATTGGCGTTGACGGACTTCCCGAGCAGCGCCAGCGGTGCAACGAAGGCCTCGGCATGGTCGTCATACATGGCGATGTGGCCGCGCAGGCTCTCTGCGGGCTTCATCATGTCGGCCCAGGAGGTGGGCGGCGTCGTGATCTTGTCCGAGCGGTAGAGGATGCCCATCGTGCCCCAGAGATAGGGCACGCCGAAGCCGCCGCAGCGTTTCGTCCAGCTGTCGGCATAGTCCTTCAGCGACGGCACCATCTGGCTGTCCAGCGCCATGATGACGCCGCGGTTGCCATAGAGCCGTGCGCCGTTCTCGTTGGTGAGAACCACGTCGACATTGCTGTTGGGATCGGCAAGGATTTCGTCGCGCGCGTCGCCGCTGTCGTAGAAGGTTTGGCGGACCTCGACGCCCGTCTCGACCGAGAAATCCTTGAGGATCTGCGTGTCGATATAGGATTCCCAGATGAGCAGGTTGAGCGTGGCCGCGCCCGCGGGAGCAGCCGTGGCGAAGGCCGTCAGTGAGACTGCTGCAAAGAATGCGCCGCGCATGCCGAAGGCCCCGTTTCCCCTACGGGGACAAGATAGGCGGCAAGGCTTTATGAAGCGTTACAACCGGTAAGCTCCTGTTTCTGTCCGCTCAACCCTGATGCGCTTCTGCGCCTTCGGCAAGGCCGTGATATATGTTGTGGACGTGGCGACGGCCCATCCCCCCTGCGATTGGCCTGTTTGCGGCCGCGCACTATGGTCGCCGCCCGCTTGCCAGCCAGAGGAGTTCATCATGGCCCCGACACCGCAGAAGATCGCAAACCTGATCGCATCCGAGATCAAGGCGAGCGCCGCGCAGGTTTCCGCCGCCGTCGGGCTCTTGGACGAGGGGGCGACGGTGCCCTTCATCGCGCGCTACCGCAAGGAAGTGACCGGCGGTCTCGACGACACGCAACTGCGCACGCTCTCCGAACGTCTGACCTATCTGCGCGAACTGGAAGCCCGCCGCGCCTCGATCCTCGACAGCGTCGCGGGGCAGGGCAAGCTGACGGACGAGCTTGCCGGTAAGATCGCCGCCGTGATGACGAAAGCCGAGCTCGAGGACATCTACCTGCCCTACAAGCCGAAGCGTCGCACCAAGGCGGAGATCGCCCGAGAGCGTGGCCTTGGGGGCCTTGCCGAGCAGATCCTTGCCGACCGCGCTTTGGTGCCGGCGGAGCTGGCCGAAACATTCCTCTCGGCCGAGGTGCCGGATGTGAAAGCGGCGCTGGAAGGCGCGCGCGACATCGTTGCTGAACAGCTGACGGAAAATGCCGATCTCCTGAAGCGCCTGCGCGAATACATGAAGGCAAATGCCTTCCTGCGCTCGCGCGTGGTCGAGGGCAAGCAGGAGGCCGGCGCGAAGTTTTCCGATTATTTCGACCATACCGAGCGCTGGGCGACCGTGCCCGGCCACCGGGCGCTCGCGATGCTGCGCGGCTGGAACGAGGAGTTCCTGTCGGTCGATATCGTCGTCGATCAGGACAGCACCGAGCCGGTCAAGCCGGTCGAGCGCATCATCGCCTCCTTCTATGCGGTCGGCACGAAGCCGGGCGACAAGTGGCTGGCCGAGGTCATCGGCTGGACCTGGCGCGTAAAGCTCTCCATGTCGCTGTCGCTCGACCTGATGCGCGAGATGCGCGAGCGTTCGGAGGAAGAGGCGATCCGCGTTTTCGCCCGCAACCTCAAGGACCTGCTGCTCGCCGCTCCCGCAGGAACGCGCGCCACGATGGGCCTCGATCCGGGCATCCGCACCGGCGTCAAGGTCGCCGTTGTCGACAATACCGGCAAGGTGGTCGAGACGACGACGGTCTATCCGTTCCCGCCGAAAAACGACGTGCGCGGCACGCAGGCCGAGCTTGCTTCTCTTATCCGCAAACACAAGGTCGAGCTGATCTCCATCGGCAACGGCACGGGCAGCCGTGAGACGGAAAAGCTGGTCGCCGACATGCTGGCGCAGCTTCCGGGCGCCAAGCCCACCAAGGTCATTGTTTCGGAAGCCGGCGCCTCGGTCTATTCGGCCTCGGAAACCGCAGCCGCCGAATTTCCGAACCTCGACGTCTCCCTGCGCGGCGCCGTCTCGATTGCGCGCCGCTTGCAGGATCCGTTGGCCGAGCTGGTGAAGATCGAGCCGAAATCGATCGGCGTCGGCCAGTACCAGCACGATGTCGACCAGGGCAAACTCTCCCGTTCGCTCGATGCCGTCGTGGAAGACGCGGTGAACGCCGTCGGTGTCGATCTCAACACGGCGTCCGCGCCGCTGCTCGCCCGTGTGTCCGGCCTTGGGAAATCGTCGGCGGAAGCGATCGTCGCGCATCGTGACGCCAACGGCCCCTTCGAGAGCCGCAAGGAACTGATGAAGGTCCCCCGCCTCGGCGCACGCACCTTCGAGCAGGCCGCCGGCTTCCTGCGCATTCCGAATGGAAAGGAGCCGCTCGACGCCTCCTCGGTGCACCCGGAAGCCTATGGCGTGGCGAAAAAGATCGTCGCCGCCTGCGGGCGTGACGTGCGTAGCCTGATGGGCGACAGCGCCGCACTGAAGCAGCTCGATCCCAAGGTTTTCGTCGATGAGCGCTTCGGCCTGCCGACGGTCAAGGACATTCTTGCCGAACTGGAAAAACCCGGCCGCGACCCGCGCCCGGAATTCAGAACCGCGACCTTCGCCGACGGTATCGACGACATCAAGGACCTGAAGGTCGGCATGCTTTTGGAGGGCACCGTCACCAACGTTGCCGCTTTCGGTGCCTTCGTCGATATCGGCGTGCATCAGGATGGCCTCGTGCATGTCTCGCAACTGGCCGACCGTTTCATCAAGGACCCGCATGAGGTGGTGAAGGCCGGTGATGTGGTGAAGGTGCGCGTGACGGAAGTGGATGTGCCGCGCAAGCGCATCGGTCTTACCATGCGCAAGGACGGCGGTGCGCCCGCCGACCGTGACAGCACCCAGCGCAACGACAGGAACACCCAGATGAAGCCGAAATTCAGCCAGGCTGCGCCCAAGCAGCAGGCCCCGTCGCAGGGGGCCTTCGGTGCGGCTTTCGCCGAGGCGCTGAAGAAGAAATAAGCCCTAGTTTTCCTAATGGCTGCCGGCAGAAATCGTCGTTTGTTTTGCCCCACCCCTTTGCGCATAGTCGCGCCATGGGCGGGCTCAAACGGGCCGGGCGCAAAACGCTCCGTGACCCGGCAGACAGGAAAATTGACCTATGACGATGACGATTTCACGCCGGCAGGCGATTGCCGGCGCTCTCCTTGCGATACCCGCTGTTTCGGTTCTGGCCGGCGCGGCAGGGGCGGCCTCCGGCGGCACGCCGCAAGAGCAGCTCGCCGAACTGGAAGCGCGCCACGACGGCCGCATCGGCGTTGCCATACATAATCTCGCGACGAACGCCCGGCTCGGCCACCGCGCCGACGAGCGCTTTCTGATGTGCAGCACCTTCAAGGCCCTGCTGGCCGGGCATATCCTCGCCCGCATCGACCGCAAGGACGAGGCGCTGGACCGCCGCATCGTCGTCAAGAAATCGGATCTCGTCGACTGGGCGCCGGTGGTAGAAAAGCGCGTCGGCGGCAAGGGCATCACGATTGCCGAACTCTGCGAGGCGACGATTACGCTCAGCGACAACGCCGCCGCCAACCTGTTGCTCGGCGCGTCGGGCGGCCCCAAGGCGGTTACGGCGTTCCTGCGCGGTTTCGGCGATGAGATCACCCGCCTCGACCGCACCGAGCCGACGCTCAACTATCATGAAACGCCTGACGACGAGCGCGACACGACCACTCCGGTCGCAATGACGGAGACGCTGCGCAAGCTGGTCTTCACGGATGTGCTTTCGCCGCGCTCCAAGGCCCAGCTTGCCGCCTGGCTCGTCATGAACAAGACGGGCGATACGCGGCTGCGCGCCGGCTTCCCGGCCGACTGGATGACCGGCGACAAGACCGGCACGAACGGCGACAAGGCCGGCAATGCCAATGACGTGGCGGTCGCCTGGTCGCCGAACCGCGGCGCCATCGTCGTTTCGGCCTTTGTCGAAATGCCCGGCATTTCCGGCGACGAGCGCAACGCACTCATCGCCGAAATCGGTCGCATCGCCGCCACCGTCTGATCTTTGCGGGGCGCTGCCGCAAGGGCGGCGCCTCAGCCTTCCAGTTCCCCCTTCAATGCCGAAAGCACGCTCATCGCGTGCCCCGCATATTGGCTGATCCAGCGGTCATGGATCGCCTGGATGGGGAGCGCGTTGAGGTGGTTCCAGCGCTCGCGGCCTTGCCTGCGGGGAATGATCAGGTCGGCCTCTTCCAGCACCTTCAGATGCTGCATCACCGTGCAGCGATCCATTTCCGGAAATTTTTCGCACAGCGCACCGGTGGTCAGCGGTGCGTGCTTGATCGCATCCAGCATCTGCCGCCGCTTTCCGTTGGCGAGCGCCTTGAAAACGGCATCCTCGGTCGATTCGCTTGACATGTTATATTTTTATAACGTATTTTGATCGGGTGCAAGACAGAGGAGGGCCATGCGCCCCAAGGAGGACGGCATGACGCTGGAATTTCGTGTGAACGGGCGGATCGGCAAACCGGTTGCCGAGGTTTTCGACGCGGTGGTCAATCCGAAGAAGCTGAGCGGTTATTTCACGACGATCGGCGGTGCGAGCGCGCCGCTTGTCGAAGGGACCACTGTGACTTGGTGGGGCATGGCGCCTGTCATCGTCGACAAGGTCGAGGAAAATGCCCTCATCGTCTTTCGCTGGGATGCGATGGTCGACGAAGGCGAGGACCCCTACAAGACTCGCGTCGAGATGCGCTTCAAGCCGCTCGACGACGGCGGCACGATGGTGACCATCGCCGAGACCGGCTGGCGCGAAAACGACCGTGGCCAGAAATCTTCCTACATGAACTGCGAGGGCTGGTCGCAGATGCTGGCCTGCATGAAGGCCTATGTGGAATATGGCATCAACCTGCGCGAGGGCTATTACCCAAGCGAACTCAAGGGTGTCGTGACCGCCGAGCAGGAAGATTTCACATGAGGGAGATGGCGATGAGCACGGAAATCAAAGGCGGCATCAACATCGCGATGAAGGTGCCGACGCATCAATACGCGGCAACCGTCGCCTTCTATCGCGATGTCGTCGGCCTGAAACCCTTCGAGGCGAAGGCGCCGGCCATCGGCTTCGAACTCGGCCCGAACCGGCTGTGGATCGACGAGGCGCCGAACTACAGCCAGGCCGAAGTCTGGCTCGAGCTTTTCACGCCCGACCATGCGGATGCACTTCACCATCTGGAGAAGAACGGCGCCGTGCGCTGCGACGCCGTCGAGGACCTGGGTGCGGGCTTCCGGGGCGGCTGGATCATGAATCCGGCCAATATCGTGCACATGGTGCGAGAGCCCGACGCCTGGTGATCCTTAAATAGCCGCCGGCGGCACGAGACCGTCGGCGGCCGCCATCGGCATGGTTTCGCTGGCCGGCGTCTGGTGCTGCAGCACGACGACGCGGCTGCCGGCCGGCACGCGGCTGTAGAGATCGATGATATCCTGGTTGAACAGCCGCACGCAGCCGCTCGACACGGCCTTGCCGATCGACCACGGCTCGGATGTGCCATGGATGCGGAACAGCGTGTCCTTGCCGTCCTTGTAGAGATAGAGCGCGCGCGGGCCGAGCGGGTTGGTCAGGCCCGGCTCCATGCCGCCGGCCCATTTCAGGTTCCGCTCCGGTTCGCGCTTGATCATGGTCGGCGTCGGCGTCCAGCGCGGCCATTCCGCCTTGCGGCCGATGCGCGCCGTGCCCTCGAATTCCAGTCCCGCCTTGCCGACGCCGATGCCGTAGCGCATCGCCATGCCGCCGTCCTGCACGAGATAGAGGAAGCGGTTCTGCGTATCGATGACGATGGTGCCGGCCGGCTCCATCGTCTGGTAGGCGACCTGCTGGCGGAAATATCTCGGGTTCACGCGGCTGATATCCATCGCCGGCAAGGGGAACCGCTCGTCGGGATGCGGTCCGTACATGGCGACATGCATGGGATCCGGCCCCTTCCTCTTCACCTCCATCGTGGTGGTGGCGCAGCCGGCCAACGTGGCGGCAAGGGCAAGAAGGGCAAGCGGGCGGAACACACACATCAAGACGGCACCTGTCATTTCGAAGTTCAAATCTGGCCTTTTCGGCCTTTGGCCGGTTCTTCGGGGGCAAAGCCGGCGTGGGCAGGGCGAGAAAAAAGCGAAACTGTGGCAAGGGCTTAGGTGTGGCCGATGCGCCACGCGTCGTTCCGACGCATGGACAGGAGTGCGCCGGCTTGCGGCGAACCGACGGACGGCGTAAGGCTTCCTCTATGCAATGGAGTGACGAGGCCATCGTTCTGGGCGTGCGGCGCCACGGCGAGACATCCGTGATCGTCGAGGTGATGACGCGCGAGCGCGGGCGCCATCTCGGCATGGTGCGCGGCGGCCGTTCGCGGACCATGCAGCCGGTGCTCCAGCCGGGCAATTCCGTCGATGTCACCTGGCGGGCAAGGCTCGACGAGCATCTCGGCGAGTTCCGCGTCGAGCCGCTCGAACTGCGCGCCGGCCGGCTGATGGAAACGGCGACCGCCGTCTACGGCGTGCAGGCCATGGCGGCGCTCTTGCGCTTCCTGCCGGAGCGCGATCCGCATCCGCATCTCTACGAAGCGCTCTCCGTCATCCTTGGCCACCTGCATGAGCCCGCCGATGCCGGCGAGCTGTTCATCCGCTTCGAGCTCGCCGTGCTGAACGATCTCGGCTTCGGCCTCGATCTGCTCGAATGCGTCGCGACGGGCGCGAAGGACGACCTCTGCTACGTCTCGCCGAAATCCGGCCGCGCCGTCTCCCGTGCCGCGGGCGCGCCCTGGGCGGAGAAGATGTTGGCCTTGCCCGCTTTCCTCGGCGATGAAAGCCGGCACGCAGCCGATGCCGCAGCCCTTGCCGATGGCTTCCGCCTGACGGCCTTTTTCCTCAACCGCCATGTCTGCGAACCGCGCGGGCTGGAGCTGGCCAATGCCCGCGAAGGCTTCGTGCAGGCGGCGCTGAAGGCGCTCGGCGGACCGAAAAACGATCAACCCGAAGAGGCGCATGCATGACGGTGGAAATCTATCCGGGGCTGACGGTCGGCGGCATCGGCACGCTGCCGCTCGACGTGGTGCAGCGTGACGGCGGCCTGAAGGTCCTGAAGGCGATGCTGTCGGGCGATCTGCCCGCACCCCCCATGTGCCGGACGCTCGCCTTCTCGATGCGGGAGGTGGAGGACGGCCGCGTCGTCTTCTCCGGCATGCCTTCTGCCGATCACCTCAACCCGCTCTGCACGGTGCATGGCGGCTGGACGGCGACGGTGATGGATTCCGCGCTCGGCTGCGCCGTCTTCTCCGTCATCAAACCGGGCGAGGCCTATACGACCATCGAATTCAAGCTGAACCTCGTGCGGCCCGTATTGCCCGGTATGGGCGAGGTGTTCTGCGAGGGAAAGATCGTCCATCGCGGCCGCACCATTGCCACCTCGGAAGCCTGGCTGCGTGACAGGAACGGCAAGCTTCTGGCGCACGGCACCGAAACCTGCGCCATCTTCCCCATCGAAAATCTCATGCGATAACGCAATCCCAGCAAAAGTGCGCAGCGGTTTTGCGTCCGGAATTGCGTGAAAACAAAGAACGAAGGTCCGAAGAGATCACCGCGCTGAAACGTAACCCCGTTTGGCGTTTGGATAAAACCGGGTAGTCTCGCCGCCCGGACTGTGCCTGCTGGAGACGTAATGCTCGAAATCCTTTCCCTGGTCGCGATCGGCCTCGCGCTCTATACCCTCAATGCCTCGCGCAACAGCGCGCAGAAAATCGGCGCAGAGGTGATGCGGCTGAAGGGTGAGATCGAGGCGCTGAAGGCGGGCGGCATCGCACTCCCAGCCACCGAAGCCGAATCGCTTGAAACCGCGCGTGAAGAGGCGTCGGACGAGCCTGCGTCGGCCGATTTCGCCAGCCCCTGGGCAGCGAAAAGCGGCGAGGCGGATGCAGGCCGCGCGATCTTCGGTGGTGAAACCTCCGCCGCGCCGGCCGAAGCCGTTGCCGCCAGCGAGGCGGCGGAAGAGGTTGTGGCCGCGCCCGCCGTCGCGCCGGCCAAGCCGAAGGAAAGTTTCGAAAGCCGCATCGGTGCGCGCTGGGCCGTCTGGGTGGGCGGTATCGCGCTGGCGCTCGGCGGCATCTTCATGGTGAAATATTCCATCGAAGCCGGCCTGCTGAGCCCCGCCGTGCGCCTGTCGCTGGCCGCCGCTTTCGGCCTGGTTCTGATGGCGGCGGGCGAATTCGTGCGCCGCCGCACCCAGCCGCTGATCGCCAATGCCTTCCAGAACGCCATGATCCCCGGCGTGCTGACGGCCGCCGGCGCCATCACGCTCTTCGCCGTCACCTACGTCTCCTACGAGTTCTACTTCTATATCGGCCCGGTCACGGCCTTCGTGCTGCTCGCCGCCGTCTCCTTCGCGACGATCGGCCTCTCGCTGCTGCACGGGCAGGCACTCGCCGGCCTCGGCCTCTTGGCCTCCATGCTGACGCCGGCACTGGTCGCGACGGAAGAGCCGAGCGCCTGGGGCCTGTTCGGCTTCCTCATCGTCGCCTGGCTTGCGACCTTTGCCGCCTCGCGCATCCGCCGCTGGCAGGTCGTGCCGGCGCTTGCCAATGCCGGCATGGCATTGTGGGCCGTGCTCTATCTCTCGCAGGGAAGCACCGTCGATGTGGTGCCGGCCCTCGTCGCGCTGCTGGTGCTCGCCGTCGGCCACGGCCTGATCTGGCCGGGGAGTGTTACGGCGGAAGACCTGCCGCAGCCCGTCGATGCCAAGCCGGCCGATGCGCTGGATCATCTGCTCACCCCGCCGGCCGTTGCCGTCTCGCTCACCGGCGCGCTCGCCATGACCTTTCCTGCACTGGTGCTCGCCAGTGCAGTTCCGGCGCTTGCCCATGCCGACTATGCTTTCGTTATCGTCGTCGTTGCGCTCGCCATTCTCGGCGCGTTGCGCGGCTGGGCGATTTATCCGGCGATCCTGTCTGCTGTCGCCGCCTTTGTCGGCGTGGTGACGATGGTCGGCCTGCCGGATCAAGGGCTGATCGATGGTTTCGGCAGTCTCGCGCTGCCAGCGGTGGAGGGCGTTATCCCCGCGCCGCCGATGGCGGAAAGCGTCTTGCCCGTGCCTGTCCTCGGTTCGGTGCCGGTCAATCTGCTGCTGATTCTCGCGGTTGCCTATGCTGCCGTCGGCCTCGTGGCGATACGCCTGCGCATGGCAGGCTCCAATGCGTTCGCGGCTCTCTGGAGTGTGCTTGCGCCGACAGTGCCCTTCGCGATACTCGCTATCAGCTTCTTCACCTTCGGCAACCTCTCCTTCGACGTTAAACACGGCCTTCTCGCCGCGCTGCTCGGCCTCGTCTTCTTCACCGCCGCGGAAGCCTTTTCGCGCGAAAAAGGAGAGGAGTATGGCCTCTTCCTGCCGCAATGGACGCTTTCCTCCGGCGGCTTCGCCTTCCTCGTTCTGGCGCTGCATGCCCTGACGGACGGCCTCGTGACCACGCTCGGCATCATCCTGCTCGGCACCATCGCCGTCTTCGCCACTCGCCTGCGCCGCTGGCCGGTGCTGCCCTGGCTGATGGCGGGTGCCGCCGCCGTCGTCGCCGGCCGCATCGCCTGGGAGCCCACGATCGTCGGTGCCGTGAACCTCTCGAAGACCCCCGTCTTCAACCAACTCCTCGCCGGCTACGGCATCCCCGCCGCACTTCTCGCGCTCTCGGCGTTCGAACTGCGCCGCTGGCCGGGCGAGCGCATCCGCAATCTCCTGCAGGCACTCGCCAGCCTCTTCCTGCTTCTGACGGCGGCGATCCTCGTGCGCCACGGCATGAATGGCGGCGTGCTCGACAGTTCCGTGCCGACGCTCGGCGAACAGGCGACCTACACGCTGCTCGTCATCGGCGCGTCCGCCATCATGATGTCGCTCGACCTGAAATCGCCAAGCCCGGTCTTCCGCTACGGCTCGATGGTCGTCGGCGGGCTCTCGGTGCTCTCGGTGCTGAGCGCCCATTTCATCGGCCTCAACCCGTATTTCACCGGCGAACTGCTCGGCAAATGGCCGGTGCTCGATCTTCTGCTCGTCGGCTACCTGCTGCCCGGCATCGCCTATGGCGGCCTGGCCTGGTATGCGCGCGGCCGCCGGCCGATGCCCTATGTCATCCTGCTCGCGCTCTCCGGCGTCGCGCTGGTCTTCGCCTGGGTCACGCTGTCGGTTCGCCGCTACTGGCACGGCGAGGGCATCGCGGACTGGAAGGGGTTCCTCCAGTCGGAGACCTACACCTATTCGGTGGTCTGGCTGCTGCTCGGCGTGCTGCTTCTGGCAGTCGGTTCGAAATTGGATTCCAAGAGCATCCGCCTTGCCTCCGCCGGCCTCGTTTTGATCGCGGTGGTAAAGGTCTTCCTGATCGATATGGCCAATCTCGAAGGCATCCTGCGTGCGCTCTCCTTCATCGGGCTTGGCGCAGTGCTGATCGGCATCGGCCTGTTCTACCAGAAAATCCTCTCGGGAAAGTCCGGGGCGGGTGAAAAGCCGGAATTGAACGCGGGGGCGTGACGGGGTAGGTCTGCGGCAATCGAAACGGATTGCCCATGTCCTTCACCTGCCTCGCCGCCGCCTTCACACCTCTGGGACCGCTCGCCGAGTGTCTGCTGCCGCAGGCCTTCGCCGCCGACGACGGCTCGCATGACGCCGCCCATCTCCTCCGCGTGTGGAAGAACGCCCGCCGCATCCAGGCGGAGGAGGGCGGAAACCCACGTCTTCTCGCCGCCGCCGTGCTGCTGCACGATTGCGTGGCGGTGGAGAAGAATTCGCCACTGCGCGCCAAGGCTTCGCGTCTTGCCGCCGAAAAAGCAGCCACGCTTTTGGCCGCCGAAGGCTGGAGCGATGCGGACGTGGCCGCCGTCAGCCATGCCATCCTCACCCACAGCTTCTCCGCCAATATCGCGCCCGAGACGCTGGAGGCGAGGATCGTGCAGGATGCCGACCGGCTCGATGCCATCGGCATGGTGGGTGCTGCACGCTGCTTCTACATTGCCGGGCGCATGGGCAGCGGTCTCTACGATCCCCTGGATCCGCTCGCCGAAAATCGCCCGCTCGACGACAAGGCCTTCGCTATCGATCATTTCGAGGTAAAGCTGTTCAAGCTGGCAGATGGCTTCCAGACGACGGCAGGCGCCCGCATGGCGCTGGAGCGCACAGAGCGCCTGCGCGCGATCCGCGACATGCTTCTGGATGAAATCTGAACGAAAACATGCTTTTGTGCCGCCGGATTGAATCGGCTCGGCAGAGCGTTGAATCAAAGTTTCAAGGAAGGGACGTGCGATGAAGATCGAGGGCCTCAACATTCACCCGCTGAAGAGCGGCCGGGCCATTCCCGTCGACAGCGCGACAGTGCGCCTCGACGGCCTCGCCGGCGACCGCCGCTTCATGATCGTCGAGCCAGACGGCCGCTTCATCACCCAGCGCGAATTGCAGGCGCTTGCCCGCATCGAGGCGACGGCGGTGGGCGAAAGCCTGCATCTCGAAATGGAGGGCCGCCAGCTCTTCGCGAGCTTCGAGCCGGAAGACCGCCTCGACGTCACCGTCTGGGACAGCCCCGTCAACGCCGCCGTCGCCGACGAGGCGGTCAATGACGTGCTGTCCGACTGGCTCGATCGTCCGGTCAAGCTCGTCCACATGGATGCGCTGGCGCACCGCGCCGAAGGTGAGGACTGGGCCGGCCAGCCGGCGCCCGTCGGTTTCGCCGATGGTTTCCCCATCCTCGTCACCACGACGGGCTCGCTGGCCGATCTCAACCGGACGCTGGCCGCCAAGGGCCAGGAGCCCGTCGGCATGGACCGCTTCCGCACCAACATCCTCGTCTCCTGCGACGATCCCTGGGAAGAGGATCTCTGGGAAGCGATCGAGATCAACGGAATCGTCTTCGACTTCGTCAAGCCCTGTGCCCGCTGCATCATGACCACGCAGGACCAGACGACCGGCGAACGCATCGGTGGCAATCCCATCCAGGGCCTCGCCGAGAAGCGCATGTCCGCCGACCGTCGGGTGCCCGGCGTGCTCTTCGGCTGGAACGCCGTACCGCGCAGCGAGGGCGAAATCCGCCTCGGCGATACGGTGCGCGTGACGAAGACGCGCTCCGAGCGCTGGCCGATGAAGGTGCGGGCCTAGCGGCGGAATCTTGCGGTTTCTGCGCTTTCGTCTTATGTATATCCCGTCGGGATATCACATGAGGAGCGGAGCATGGCCAATTCGACCGTTTTCATCAGCAACCGCAGCCAGGCTGTGCGTCTGCCGAAAGCCGTTGCTTTTCCTGCCGAGGTGCGTCAGGTCGACATCCTCAAGATCGGCCGCAGCCGCGTCATCGTCCCGCAGGGCCAGCGGTGGGACGATCTGTTCCTGAACGGTCCGCGGGTCAGCGGCGATTTCCTGAGCGAGAGGGTGCAGCCGACGGCGGAAGAACGCGAGACGTTCTGATGCTGGCCTATATGCTCGATACCAATATCTGCATCTATGTGATGAAGACCTATCCTCCAGCCGTGCGAGAAAAGTTCAATGCGCTGGCGGAGCAACTCTGCATATCGGGCATCACCCTTGGGGAGCTGCACTATGGCGCGGAGAAATCCGCCCGCCGTGCAGAAAACCTCACCGCGATCGAGCATTTCGTGGCGCGGCTGGAGGTCCTGCCGTTCGGTGACAAGGCGGCGGCGCATTACGGGCAGGTCCGTGCGGAACTGGAGCGGGCGAGCACGCCCTGTGGCCCGCACGATATGCAGATCGGCGGCCATGCCCGCAGCGAAGGGCTGATCGTCGTCACCAACAATCTCAGGGAATTCGCCCGCATGCCGGGGCTGCGGGCCGAGAACTGGCTGTAATCGGCCCCCGATGCCGTTAAACCCAGCCGCGACGCTTGAAATAAAGGAACGGCATCAGCGCGGAGATGATCATCAGGCCGACGGCGTAGGGATAGCCGAAGTGCCATTGCAGCTCGGGCATCAGCTCGAAGTTCATGCCATAGGCCGACGCGACCAGCGTCGGCGGCAGGAAGACCACCGAGGCGACGGTGAAGATCTTGATGATCTGGTTCTGCTCGAGATTGATCAGGCCGAGCGTCGCATCGAGCAGGAAATTGATCTTGCCCGACAGGAACGCAGCGTGGTCGCCGAGCGAGGCGGCGTCGCGCTGAACGAGTTTCACCAACTGTCGGATTTCCTTCGACGGCTTGCGCGTCGGTGTTTCCAGCGCCGCATGATAGGCGACGAGGCGGGAGATGCTGACGAGGCTTTCGCGCACGCCGCTCAAAAAGTCGCCCTTGCGGCCGAGCTGTTCGATCAGCGCCTCGAGGTCGCGCGTCTTCTTGGTGGACGAAGCCTTTTTGCTGCGGAAGACCTCGCGCGAAATGCCGTCGATCTCGTTACCCAGCCGCTCCAGCACATCCGCCATGCGGTCGATCACGGCCTCGATGACGCCGAGCATGACGTCCTCGCCGGTCTCGTAAGTGTGGCCGTTGCCGCGCAGCGCCCGCGTGCAGAAGGTGGCGAAGGGTTTTGCATCGGCATGGCGCACCGTCACCAGCGTCGGGCCGCGCAGGATGAAGGTGATCGGCGTCTTCGCCGGCTCGTCGCTGTCGAGATTGGTCAGCGCCGTCATGGTCATGAAGGCGGCACCGTCCTCCTGATAGAGGCGGGCTGAAAGCTCGATATCCTCCATCTCCTCGCGCGTCGGCATAGCAATATGAAGGGCCGCCTCGACGTCCTTCACCTCTTCCGTCGACGGGTTGAGGAGGTCGTACCAGAGGGCAGGCGCGATCGCCTGTTCGATGGCGGGATTGGAAATCTCGCGCAGGCAAAAACGGTCAGCCTTGCGGGCATAGATCTGCAGCATGTTTTGCTCCTTGGAGGGCGCTCTCGCCATCCGGAGCAAGCCGAAACGCTGCTACCGGACGGGTCGCTCGATCGCTCTCGATAGTCGACTGTCGGGGTCCATTGATCTTATCCGGGTTCAATTGGCGTCCTGTGACACCTGAGGGTGGGATGCGCCCAAAATCGTTCCGCGTCAAGCACATCCGCGGACCGCTTGAATCGAAATATCCCATCAACGGGACTGATCGCTCGGTCAATTAAATTCGCTTTTGTTAATTGATGGCGCGACGTAGGTTTCGGGCACTCGATTTGGAGACGCTCATGTCCGCCCCATCCACCGTTGCGGCGCCTGCCGCGAGCCGGCCCATGCCCTGGCTCATCATTGTCGCCGGCTCGCTGATCGCCGTGCTGACCTTCGGCCCGCGCTCGGCGATGGGCTTTTTTCAGCTGCCCATGCTGCAGGATACCGGCTGGGACCGCACGACCTTCGGTCTCGCCATGGCCTTGCAGAACCTCGCCTGGGGCGTCAGCCAGCCGTTCTTCGGCGCCATCGCCGACAAGTTCGGCACCTGGCGCGTGCTGCTGATCTCGGGTCTCGTCTATGCGCTCGGCCTGTTCCTCATGTCGCTCGGCACCTCGCCGCTCTGGCTGCACATCGGCGGCGGCGTGCTGGTCGGCCTCGGCGTGGGCTCCGGTTCCTTCGGCATCCTCCTGTCGTCCTTCGCCCGCAATGTCACGCCCGAGCAGCGCTCCATGGCCTTCGGCATCTGCACCGCGGCGGGGTCTGCCGGCATGTTCCTGTTCGCGCCGCTGTCGCAGGGCCTGATCAGCGCCTATGGCTGGTCGGACAGCCTCGTCTATCTCGGCATGCTGATGCTGCTCGTGCCGCTGATCGCCATTCCGCTGCGCGGCAATTCCTCCTCCGGCATCACGTCCGCCAACGAATACAAGCAGACGATCGGCGAGGCGCTGCGCGAGGCGCTTGGCCATCGCAGCTATCTGCTGCTCGTGTCCGGTTTCTTCGTCTGCGGTTATCAGGTCGCCTTCATCACCGCGCATTTCCCGGCCTATCTCGGCGACCTCGGCATCGATGCGCGCTATGCCGTGATCGCTTTGGCGCTGATCGGCTTCTTCAACATCATCGGCTCGCTTGCCGCCGGCGTCATCGGCCAGCGCTATTCCAAGCCCTATTTCCTCGCCTATATCTATCTCGCCCGCTCGGTTGCCGTCTCGGCCTTCATCCTGCTGCCGAAATCACCGACCTCGGTGATCATCTTCGCGATCGTCATGGGCCTGCTCTGGCTTTCCACGGTGCCTCCGACCAACGGCCTCGTTGCCATCATGTTCGGTACGAAGCATCTCGGCCTGCTCGGCGGCATCGTCTTCTTGTCGCACCAGATCGGCTCGTTCCTCGGCGTGTGGATGGGCGGCTATCTCTACGACCACTTCGGCACCTACGATCCAGTGTGGTGGCTCGGGGTCGCGCTCGGCATCTTCGCGGCCGTCGTCCATTGGCCGATCCAGGAAAAGAGCGTGCCGCGTCCGGCTATGGCCTGATTGAAAACCATCGCGCCGCCTGAAGGAATTCCGGCGGCGCTTCTTGCAAACCGTCACAAAAGTTTTTAAATCTAAACCACCGGCCCATGCCGGTTTTGTTTTGGAGCCATTATGCTCAAAGTGAGCAAAATGGCCGACCCGCCGGAACCGGCGGAGAAGAGGGAGGGTTCCATGACCATTCTGGCCCCGCATGCGGCAGAAGCAGAAGCCGTGCGCCCGCTGACCGCCGCCGAGCGCTTCGGCGTCCTGGAAAGACCCGACCTCACGTTCACCCCGGAGATCGCCCGCGAGACGGAGCACCTCTACGAGAAGGTGAAGCAGTTCATCCCCGCCTTCGAATGGCCTGTCTATGCGCCCTACGTTGCGGCCATCAACCGGCTGAAGCGCGAGCGCGGCGCCGTCATCCTGGCGCACAATTACCAGACGCCGGAAATCTTCCACTGCGTTGCCGATATCGTCGGCGATTCGCTGCAGCTCGCCCGCGATGCCACCAAGGTGGATGCCGAGATCATCATCCAGTGCGGCGTGCACTTCATGGCCGAGACCTCGAAGCTGCTCAACCCGGAAAAGACCGTGCTGATCCCGGATTCGCGCGCCGGCTGCTCGCTGTCGGAATCGATCACCGGCGAGGATGTACGCCTCCTGAAGCTGCGTTATCCCGGCGTGCCCGTCGTCACCTATGTCAACACCTCGGCCGACGTGAAGGCCGAGACGGACATCTGCTGCACCTCGTCCAACGTGCTTTCCGTCGTGGAAAGCCTGGAAAGCGATACGGTCCTCTGCATCCCGGACGAATATCTGGCGATGAACGTCGCCAAGCAGACGAAAAAGAAGATCCTGACCTGGAAGGGCCATTGCGAGGTGCACGAGCGCTTCACGGCGGCCGAACTGCTCGCCTACAAGGAAGCCCATCCCGGCATCGAGATCATCGGTCACCCCGAATGCCATCCCGACGTCATCGCCGTCTGCGATTTCGCCGGCTCGACCTCGGGCATGATCAACTATGTGAAGGACAACCGCCCGTCGCGCGTGCTGCTCGTCACGGAATGCTCGATGGCGTCGAACATCCAGGCGGAACTGCCCGATGTCGATTTCGTCAAGCCGTGCAATCTCTGTCCGCACATGAAGCGCATCACGCTGCCGAAGATCCTCGACAGCCTGGTGAACATGACGGAGGAGGTTCTGGTCGATCCGGCCATCGCCGACCGTGCCCGCCTTGCCGTCGAGCGGATGGTGAATTTGAAGCAGTAACGGACGTATGGCCCGCATCATGCGGCCCCTCATCCCCCTGCCGGGACCTTCTCCCCGCAGGCGGGGAGAAGGGGCAGAACGGTGAGCCCATCGCTCCTCTCCCCGCTTGCGGGGAGAGGATGCCGGCAGGCAGGTGAGGGGCGAGCGGCAGGCCGCAAGTCGGAGGAGTAGCATATGCCCATTGACAGTTTCCGCCCGCAATCCTGGAACGGCATCGACGATATCGTTATCGTCGGCGGGGGCCTCGCCGGCCTGTTCTGCGCCCTGAAGCTCGCACCGCGCCCCGTCACGATCCTCGCCGCCGCGCCCATCGGGCAGGGCGCGTCGTCGGCATGGGCGCAGGGCGGCATCGCGGCGGCGATGAGCCCCGGCGATACGTTCGACAAGCATGTCGCCGACACGCTGGAAGCCGGTGCCGGCATCGTGGATGAGAAGATGGCGCGCTTCATGGTCTCCGAGGGACCGTCGCGCATTCACGACCTGCTCGATTACGGCGTTCCCTTCGACCGCGATTTGGAAGGCAAACTGATGCTGTCGCGTGAGGCGGCTCATTCCGAGCGCCGCATCGTGCGCGTCAAGGGCGATATGGCCGGCAAGGCCATCATGGAAGCGCTCATTGCCGCCGTGCGCAACACGCCGTCGATCCGCGTGCTGGAAGGCTATGTCGTCGAGGAACTGGTGAGCGAAGGTCGCTTCATCTCCGGCGTCATCGCACGTCCCGATGCCGGCCAGGCGAAGAACCGCGTGCATTTCCCGGCCCGCGCCGTGGTGCTGTGCTCGGGCGGCGTCGGCCATCTCTTCGCCGTCACCACCAATCCGTGGCAGGCCTGCGGGCAGGGCGTCGGCATGGCCGCCCGCGCCGGCGCGATCATCGCCGATCCGGAATTCGTGCAGTTCCACCCGACCGCCATCAATATCGGCCGCGACCCCGCGCCGCTCGCCACCGAAGCCTTGCGCGGCGACGGCGCGCATCTCATCAATTCCTCCGGCCACCGCTTCATGCTGGATATCCATGCGGATGCCGAACTCGCCCCGCGCGACATCGTCTCGCGCGGCGTTTTCGCCGAAGTGCAGGCCGGCCGCGGCGCCTTCCTCGATTGCACCAAGGCGGTGGGTGCGCATTTCCCGGAGATGTTCCCGACGGTCTATGCCTCCTGCAAGGCCGCCGGCATCAATCCCATCACCCAGCCGATCCCCGTCGTGCCCGCCGTGCACTACCACATGGGCGGCGTGCTGACGGATGCCGAGGGCCGCACCTCGATCGACGGCCTCTGGGCCGCCGGCGAAGTCACCTCCACGGGCGTGCACGGCGCCAATCGCCTGGCCTCCAACTCCCTGCTCGAAGCCGTCGTCTTTTCCGCCCGCATTGCCGAAAACATCAAGGGCATGCTGCCGGAGCCGAAGCTCAACGACTGGGGCAACAATGCCGGCGAGAGCGACGACCTCGTGACCATCGAGGACAGCGCCGCGCTGAAGCGTCTGCGCCGCATCATGAGCGATCAGGTCGGCGTCATCAGGACCCGCGAGGGCCTTGCGGCCGCGATCCGCGAGATTGCGACGCTGGAGCGCGAAAACAGCCGCATGCGCTTCCACAACATCGTCACCACGGCAAAGCTCATCGCGACGGGCGCCTACCTGCGCGAAGAAAGCCGCGGCGGCCACTACCGCTCCGATTTCCCCGAGCAGAAGGCAAACTGGAAGCACCGCACCTTCATCACGCTCGCCGAGGCGGACAAGGTCGTCGCGGAACTCTCGGAAACGGCGGCGGCGTGAGCCTGCCATCTTCTACTCGACATTGAACAGGACAAGCCCATGACCACCTCCTATCTCCCCGTCCTTTCCTCCCTTATGGTGGAAGACCAGGTGCGCGCGGCGCTTGCCGAGGATCTGGGCCGGGCCGGCGATATCACCAGCCAGGCGACGATCGGGCCGGATATGAAGGCGACGGCGGAGCTGAATGCGCGCGAGAATGGCGTCGTGGCAGGGCTTGATCTGGCGCGCGCGGCGTTCCGGCTGATGGACCCTTCGATCCGTTTCGAGGCCTTCGTGCAGGACGGCGACAAGTTGGCGCCCGGCACCGTCATCGCGAAAGTCTCGGGGCCGGCGCGGGCGGTGCTGTCGGCCGAGCGGGTGGCGTTGAACTTCCTCATGCATCTCTGCGGCGTCGCGACCCATACGGCGCGTTTTGCCGAAGAGATCGCGCACACGCCGGCAAAGGTCTGCTGCACACGGAAAACCATTCCGGGGCTGAGGGCATTGGAAAAATATGCGGTCCGTATGGGCGGCGGCTCGTCGCACCGCTACGGGCTCGATGATGCGATCCTCATCAAGGACAACCACATCGCGGTGGCCGCCGGCGTCGAGGGCGCGATCCGTTCCGCGCGCGCTTTCGCCGGCCATCTCGTCAAGGTGGAGGTCGAGGTGACGACGCTGGAGGAGCTGGAGGAGGCGCTAGAGGCGCAGCCCGACGTGATCCTGCTCGACAATATGGGGCCTGAGCTTCTGCGCCGGGCCGTCGAGATCAACCGCGATTGCGCGGGCCTGACGGACGAGGCCTATATTACCGACGCGCGCCGCGTGAAGCTCGAAGCCTCCGGCAACGTCAATCTCCAGACTGTCAGGGCGATTGCCGAAACCGGCGTCGACTATAT
>NZ_JBLZPH010000169.1:0-1683 GCF_049199205.1 Shinella sp. M31
CAGCTGTGCCTTTGGAGTATGACGTGAAGATACGCGGCAAGATTTACCTTATCGTGGGCGTGATGGGCTTCATTTCCGTCCTCATCGGCGCCATCGCCGTTCATGTGGTCTCGGAATACAGCGACAAGCTGCATCAGTACGAGAACGCCGCCGATCGCGCCTTCCTCGGCGAACATCTGAACCGCCAAGTCACTGCCGTCGTCATGGAAGCGCGCGGCGTCTATGCCGCCAAGGATACCGACGGTGCCAAGAAGTTCGCCGAAGGCATCGCCAAGGAACTCGACGGCATCGACGCGACGCTCAAGGAATGGCAGCCGCTCGTTCCGGATGCGCAGAAGGCCGCCTTCGATGCCGTGGTTTCGCGCGCCGCCGAATTCCGCACCTTCCGCATGGAAACGGCCCGCCTCGGCACGACGGAATCGATTGTCGCCGCCAACGAGCAGGGCAACAACGAGCTGAACCGCGCCAACCGCAAGGCCTTCCAGAAGGAAATCGATGCCGTCGTGCAGACGGACAACGAGAACCTGACGACCATCAAGGCCGACATCGCCTCCTTCGAGACCCTGATGCTGACGCTCGTGCTCGGCACGGTCGGTGCCGGCCTCGTTCTGGGCGGCGGTATCGCCTTCTATATCGCGACGAACGAACTCAGCCGCCCGATCCAGAAGGTCACCGACACGATGAACCGCCTTGCCGGCGGCGATCTTGAGACGGAAGTGCCCTATGCCGGCCGCAAGGACGAAATCGGCGAAATGGCCGCCGCCGTCGCCGTCTTCCGCCAGAACGCCATCACCGTGCGCGACCTCAATGCCCAGGAACAGGTGCTGCGCGAAAAGAGCGCGGACCTCCAGTCCTCCATTGCGACCGTGGTGCACGCGGCTGCTGCCGGCGACTTCTCCTCGCGCATCAGCAAGGATTATCACAACGAAGACCTCAACCGCTTCGCCCGCTCCGTCAACGAGCTGGTCGCCGGCGTCGAGGAGGGCATTGCCGAAACCCGCCGCGTCATCGGCTCGCTGGCCGACGGCGACCTGACGCAGACCATGAACGGTGCGTTCCGAGGCGCCTTCGCCGAGCTGCAGCAGAACGTCAACGCGACGCTCGCCACGCTCCAGCGCACCATGCGCGAAGTGCGTGGCTCGACGGATGCCATCAACGCCAATTCCGGTGAGTTGCGCACCGCCTCGGACGATCTGTCCAAGCGCACCGAGCAACAGGCCGCGGCGCTGGAGGAAACCTCCGCCGCGCTCGAAGAGATCACCGCAGCCGTCAAGAATTCAACGGAGCGGGCAAACGAGGCGACCTCGATGGTCGGCGAGGCGACGCAGAGCGCCAAGCAGTCCGGCGCCATCGTGCGCAACGCCATCGACGCCATGGGCCGCATCGAGCAGGCCTCCAGCGAGATCAGCCAGATTATTTCCGTGATCGACGAGATCGCCTTCCAGACCAACCTCCTGGCGCTGAATGCCGGCGTGGAGGCCGCCCGTGCGGGCGAAGCCGGGAAGGGATTTGCGGTCGTCGCGCAGGAAGTGCGTGAACTCGCCCAGCGCGCCGCCAGTGCCGCCAAGGACATCAAGGGCCTGATCACCAAGTCGGGCAGCGAAGTGGCCGTCGGCGTGAAATATGTCCAGGAGACGGGGGCCGCCCTCTCCGACATCGAAACCCGCGTCGTCACCATCAACG
>NZ_JBLZPH010000017.1:0-260 GCF_049199205.1 Shinella sp. M31
ATCGATATCATCGCGGAGAAACTTGGACGTCATCGCTCGACGATCTTCCGCGAGGTTCGGCGCAACGTCTATATCGACAAGGAATGGCCCGATCTCAGCGGCTATCATTGCACGACGGCGCATGACATGGCGTGTGAGCGTCGTGACAAGCTGAGGAAGCTTGCCCGCTTCTCGCATGTCCGCCAGTCCGTCATTGAACGGATCGTGCACGGCTGGTCGCCGCAACAGATCGCCGGTCGGATGCGGCTGGAGCGCCATCC
>NZ_JBLZPH010000170.1:0-125553 GCF_049199205.1 Shinella sp. M31
ATGCAGCACAGCCCCGGTCTGGTTTGCCTCTTTTCGTTGTCGCACATCCTGCGACGCGATGGCCCGTCATTTGCGACAGGGAAATGCCGTCTTGGATAAGGGCCGCCTTTGGCAACGATCGGTTAACCATCCGTTCAAGGATTGATGATACTCCGCAAGGGGTACAAATCTCTCTTCCGTCCCGCTTCGGGGAGCGCATGGCGTGACTGAATCTCTTGACGAATTGCTGGTGACGGCCATGGAGCGCGTTCGCGCGCACCCGCATCCGGCTTACGTCAAGAGCAGCGAACTGCGCTATCTTGCCGTCAACGATGCCTATGCCCGCCTGTTCGATCATAGCCCGGCGGAGATGATCGGCCTGCGCAGCGACGAGATCGGCGAACTGCCCGGCCATGGCGAGCGGGACGACCCGGAGCGCCGCTGCCTGATCTTCGGAAATCCCGAACGCGCCCGCTTCGTGCACCCCTTCGGCGGCGGCAGTTTCGATATCGCGTTGAAGCGCGAGCGGCTGTCGGCGACGCTCTCCATTCTCGTCGCCCTCTTCACACCCTCGGTCGAGGCACTGGCCTCGTCGGTCCGCGCGGTTGCCAATACGAATGGCAAGCCGCTCGAAGCACCCCGCAGGGGACATTCCGAATGTGATGTCGATCCGGTCCAGAGCGCGCTGGATGCCTTTGGCGCCGGTATCGCGATCTTCGGCGCGGACAATCGGTTGAGCTATGCCAACAGCTGCATGCGGGAATTCTACCGCACGCTGGTCGGCGATCTCGCGGACGGGGCGATTACCCTTGCGAGCCTCACCGAGGCCCTGCACGATTTCGAGGTCGGCCGCACCACGCCGGCCGAGCGGGACCGCTGGGTTGCCGCCCGCCTCGCCAACTACGACCTGCCGCTCTACGAGACGGTCGCCCGGCTGGCCGGCGGATGGATGCGCCTCGTCACGCAGCGCCGCCCGGATGGGCGGTTGGTCGCCTTCCGGCTTGACGTGACGGCGCTGAAGGACAGCGAGGCGCGGCTCGTCCAGCATTCCCAGGAAATCAGCCTCTATCGCGCGCTGCTCGACGAGCTGCCCGTCGCAAGCTTCATGCGCGACGACAACCAGCGCATGATCTTCGCCAACCGGGCCTATGTCGAGCTGACGGGCAAGCAGCCGGAGGAACTGCTCGGCCTCACCACGCTCGACATGTATCCCGAACAGGGCGACGAGTTCCATGCGCAGAACCAGCAGGTGCTCGACACTGGCGAGCTGCTCGAAACCGAGATCGAATATATACGTGCGGACGGTTTCGTCCTGCCGACGATCACACGGCTCCATCGCGTCACGACGCTGGACGACAAGAGCTACCTCATCGGTTCCCTAACGGACACGACAGTCCTCAAAAAACGCGAGGAGCAGCTGATCGAGGCGCAGCGTGAGGCCGAAGCGGCGCGCGCGGACCTTGCGAGCGTCGTGGAATCGCTGCCCGTCGGCATCGTGGTCGTCGACGAGACCGGCACGATCGAGCTGATCAACGGCGCTTTCGCCGGCCTGTGGAACGGTGCGCTGCCGCCGATGAAGGATCGGCCGCTCGGCGACCTCCTGCATTTCCAGCATGTGCAGGGGGCGACATGCGAGGATGGTACGCCTTGCGCCGAGGGGTACGAACACCGCCTCTACGGCATCCGTGCCGGTGAAATGCCGGTACGCGAAGTCTCCTATGCGAACGGCCGCACGCTGATCGAGGCCGGCTGCGCCATTTCCGGCGGCCGGTGCCTGCTCACCTTTATCGACATCACCGAGCGGCGCGAGCGTGAGCGCGAGGTGCTGGAGACGCGCAGCGCCCTTGAAGAGGTCGGCACCCTCATGGAGGATGCCGTCTCCTCGATGGCACAGGGCCTGCTGATCATCGAAGGCGACAGAGTGGTGCTGTCCAACGAGGCGCTGTCCACCATGATCGCCATGCCGGCGCACCTGTTGGAGCCGGGGGCCTCGATGAGGGAGGTGCTGCAAAGCTGCATCGATCGTAAGATCCCCGGCTTCATCGGCGAGGAACCGGTGGATGCGCGGGAATTCGGCGCCATTCTCCTTACAGGCAAGCCGGCATCGCTGACGGTCTTCAGTGGGTACCAGCGTTGGCTGCGCCTCGATGTGACGCCGACGAGCCGCGGCCGCAACGTCATCGTCTTCTCCGACATCACCGACCTCAAGAGCCGCGAAGACGAGCTGCGTCGCCTCGTGTCGCGCGCCGAGACGGCCGACAAGGCGAAGTCGGAATTCCTGGCCAATATGAGCCATGAGATCCGCACACCGATGAACGGCGTGCTCGGCATGGCGGAGTTGCTCGCCAAATCCAATCTCGACACGCGCCAGAAGACCTTCATCGACATCATGGTGAAATCGGGCAATGCGCTGTTGACGATCATCAACGACATCCTCGACTTCTCGAAGATCGATGCCGGCCAGATGACGCTGCGCGACGTCGCGTTCAACCCGGTCGAAGCTATCGAGGACGTCGCGACGCTGCTGTCTGCCAAGGCCGCGGAGAAGGATATCGAGCTTGTCGTTCGCGGTGCCGCTCAGATGCCGGCAGCCGTGATGGGCGATGCGGGCCGCTTCCGGCAGATCGTCACCAACCTCGTCGGCAATGCGGTGAAATTCACCGATCGCGGTCACGTGCTGATCGATCTGGCTTCAACGCCCGGACCCGACGGTGCGGTGGAAATCGAAATCCGCGTCGAGGATACGGGTGCCGGCATCCCGACCGAGAAGATGGTGTCGATCTTCGAAAAATTCTCGCAGGTCGATGCCTCCTCGACGCGCCGCCACGAGGGCACCGGCCTCGGCCTTGCCATCACCGACGGACTGACGCGGCTTTTCGGCGGGACGCTTGTCGCCGAAAGTGCCGTCGGCGCCGGCTCCATCTTCACCGTGCGTCTGCCGATGACGCTCGCCGTCGCGGCGCTGCCGGCCCGCATCATGCCGTCCAAGATGTCGAGCGCCCGCATTCTCGTCGTCGATGCGCATGACCTCTCACGCAAGGCTTCGCACGAACTTTTGCTCGGCTGGGGTTTCGATGCGACGGCGGTGGCCTCGGAAGCCGAGGCGCTGGCCGTGCTCACGGCGGCGGCCGATATGAGCGTGCATGTCGATGCGATCCTTCTCGATTATCAGCCGGATCATTCGCCCGCCTTCGTTCGCACCCTGCGGGAGAATGCGGAAACGGCCGGAAGCGCGCTCGTCGTACTGACCTCGATGAACCTTCCGGCCGACGACAAGCTTCTGTCCTCGCAGCATGTTCAGGCGCATCTGATGAAGCCCGTGCGGGCCGATCTCCTGCGTGAAACGGTGAGCGAGGTCCTGCGCGCGACACGTGGCAGCAGGCCGCAGCCGGTCGCCGCACCTGTGGCCGAAGGCAAGGTTCTGGCGCTCCGCCCGCATGCGGCGGGTACGGCCGAACCGGAGGGCGAAGTTCTCGATGTGCTGGTGGCCGAGGACAATGAAGTGAACCAGATCCTCTTCACCCAGATGCTGATGGCGGCGGGCCTGCGCTTCCGGATCGTCGGCAATGGCGAGGAGGCGGTGGCGCTTTTCCGCGCCAGCCGGCCGGGCATGATCCTGATGGATATTTCCATGCCCGTGATGAACGGCCTGCAGGCGAGCCGGGCGATCCGCGAGATCGAAAGCGGCACGGGCCATCGCGTGCCGATTGTCGCCGTCACCGCCCACGTGCTTGATGGTGATCGCGAAGAGTGCCTCGCCGCCGGCATGGACGATTATCTCGCCAAGCCCATCAGCATCGAGAAGCTGGAGGAGCAGCTCGACCGCTGGCTGAAGCGCGGCAAGATGCAGGCGGCCACCGGCACGCTGCACTGAGCGATCAGGCCGCCGGCTTTTCCCCGCAGAGCATTTCCCGCTTGCCCGCAAAGCCCGGCCGGCGCTCCACCACGAAGCCCGCCGCCGCGAGATTGCGCCGCACGAACCCGGCCGCCGCATAGGTGCCGAACCGGCCGCCGGGAACCGTCAGCCGGAAAACCTCAGCCATCAGCTCCGCCGACCACATGTCGGGATTGCGCGAGGGCGCGAAGCCATCGAGAAACCAGGCGTCGAAGGGTGTCTGTTCCCGGTGAAGGCTTTCCAGCGCCGTGCCGCAGACGACCGTCAAGCGGACGCGCGGTTCCAGTTCGACCTCGACGCGTCCCGCAGGTTCATCAGGCCATTTTTCGGTGAGGCGCGCGCGCTGTGCATCGAGCTCCGGCCAGTGGGCGAGCGCCCGGTCGATATCTGCGCGCGCCATCGGAAAGCGCTCGAAGGAGGTGAAGTGCAGGCTTGCCCCTTCCGGCGCCGTCTCCCGCCACTGCAGCCAGGTTTCGCAAAAATTGAGGCCGGTCCCGAAGCCGAGTTCGGCGATGCGGAACGGTTCTGGTCGCTGCCAGCGGGCAGGCAGGCCGTTGCCGGACAGGAAGACGTGGCCGCATTCCAGCCGGCCGTCGTTGCGGCAATAAAAGTGATCGTCAAAGGCACTGGAATAGGGCATATCGCCCTCGTGCCAGTCGAGGACACCAAGGGTTTCGGGCGCAGTGTAGGGATCGTTTTCAGCCATGCCGAATGCCGATAGTCGCGTGAAGCCCGCCGGTCAACCGGCCGTGGACCTGCTCGTGGCCGGCGGCGGGGTCATGGGCCTCTGGACAGCGCTTTTTGCCGCCCGAAGGGGCCTTTCCGTTCATCTCGTCGATCGCCGGCATATCGGCGCCGGCGCCAGCGGCGGCGTGCTCGGCGCTCTGATGCCGCATCTGCCGGATCGCTGGAATGCCAAGAAGGCGTTTCAATTTGCAGCCTTGGTATCGATCGAAATGGAGATTGCCGCGCTGGAGGTCGAAACCGGCCTTTCCGCCGGCTACCGCCGGTCCGGCCGCCTCATTCCGGTGACGAAACCGCAAAACCGCGATACGGCGATGGGACATGCGCGGGATGCGCAATCCGTCTGGTCGATGGCCGACCGCAGATTCGCCTTCGAGGTGCTGGACGCCGCGCCGATTGCCGGCTGGCCAGGGGCCGAGGCTATGCCGCACGGACTGGTGCACGACCATCTCGCCGCCCGTCTTTCCCCGCGCGGTCTCCTTGCTGTCTTGAAGGCCGCACTCGAACGGCAGGCGAAGGTGACTATTACGCAAGGCGTCGGCCTGTCGGCAATCGAGCCCGCCGCCGGCCTTGCCCGTCTCGATGACGGCACGCTCCTGTCCTTCGGCCATTGCGTGCTCGCCGCCGGTGTCGACACGTTCCCGCTTCTGCAATCCCTGGCCCCGTTCGCCAAACCGGTGGGCATGGGCGTCAAGGGGCAGGCGGCATTGCTTCGGGCCTCCGTCGATCCCGGCCTGCCGGTGATCTTTGCCGATGGTCTCTATATCGTGCCGCATGAAAACGGCGTCGTCGCCATCGGCAGCACGAGCGAAAACACATTTGCGGATGCGCACAGCACGGATGGTCTGCTCTACGCGTTGATCGAAAAGGCGCGGCTGATGGCGCCTGTGCTTGCCGAGGCACCGGTCGTCGAGCGCTGGGCAGGTGTGCGCCCCAAGGCGGTCGGCCGCGAGCCGATGATCGGGAAACATCCGGATCACGGCAATCTCAGCCTGATGACGGGTGGCTTCAAGGTGAGTTTCGGATTGGCGCATGCGCTCGCCCGCGCGGTGCTGAACGAAATCGAGGGCGGCACGCTCGACGTGCCGCCCTCATTCACCGTCCCGGCACACTTCGAGGAAGCCGGTCGGATTTGACTCCACCTTACATCCAGTAGGGCGGAACGCCGTAATAATCGTGGATCAGCTTGCCGTTGCGGCGGTTCCAGTCGTATTCCGCATCACTTTCGTAGTGCGGCGCGGCCTCCACCTGTTCCTTCGTCACATCGACACGATAGCCACCGAGGCCCTCGTCATAGCGCAGCTTGCTCCATGGCAGCGGATAGTGATCGTGGCCAATGCCGAGGAAACCGCCGAAGCTGAGCACGGCATAGGAGACGTGACCGCTGCGCTTGTCGAGGATCAGACGCTCCACTGAACCGATATGCTTGCCGTCGGCGCCATAGACACTCGTCCCCTCGACCTTGTCGCTGGCAATGAGATCCTGAGTTTCACGAATGTTTGCATCCTGCATGACCATAAGTGTTTCTCCTTGCGCATGATGGACAGAAAACGGCGCAAGGCGGTAATGGTTCCTTTTGAAGGGTCGAATGCCCGTTTCAAAACCGACTGTCCCCCTTCCGAAGGTGACCGCATGACTGACAAGATTTATCCGCGCGACCTGATCGGCTACGGCCGCAACCCGCCGCAGGTGCGCTGGCCCGGCGATGCCAACATCGCCGTCCAGTTCGTCATCAACTATGAGGAGGGCGGCGAGAGTTGCATTCTCGACGGCGACCCGAATTCGGAAAACCTTCTGTCGGAAATCGTCGGTGCCGCCGTCTGGCCGGGCCAGCGCAACCTCAACATGGAATCGATCTACGAATATGGCTCGCGCGCCGGTTTCTGGCGCCTGCACCGCCTGTTCACCAGCCGCAACGTTACCACCACCGTTTATGGCGTGACGCTCGCCATGGCGCGCAACCCGGAAGCCGTCGCCGCCATGAAGGAAGCCGGCTGGGAAATCGCCAGCCACGGCTATCGCTGGCTGGAATACAAGGATTTCTCCGAGGAAAAGGAACGCGAGCACATCCGCGAGGCGGTGCGCCTGCACAAGGAGCTGACCGGCTCGCACCCGCTCGGCATGTATCAGGGCAAGCCCTCGGACAACACGCTGCGTCTCGTCATGGAGGAGGGCGGTTTCGTCTATTCCTCCGATTCCTATGCCGACGACCTGCCGTTCTGGGTGCCGGGCCTCGATGGCGAGCCCTTCCTGATCATTCCCTACACGCTCGAAACCAACGACATGCGCTTTGCCACGCCGCAGGGCTTCAACACGGGCGACCAGTTCTTCACCTATCTGAAGGACGCTTTCGACGTGCTCTATCAGGAAGGTGCCGAAGGCAGCCCGAAGATGTTGAATATCGGCCTGCATTGTCGCCTCGTCGGCCGTCCGGGCCGTGCGGCGGCACTTGCCCGCTTCGTCGATTACGTGCTCGGTCACGAGAAGGTCTGGATCCCGCGCCGCATCGACATCGCGCGCCACTGGATCGAGAACCATCATCCGTCTAAGGTGAAGGGCGCATGATCGACCGGGCCGACTTCCTCGACCGCTTCGGCGGCGTCTTCGAACATTCCCCCTTCATCGCCGAGCGGGCGCTGGATGCCAATTCGGTCGCCGAGCCGTTGACGGCCGGCGGTGTGCATGCCGCGCTCACCGAGGTCTTCCGCAAGGCGAGCCGCGAGGAGCAGCTCGGCGTGCTCGTCGCCCACCCGGATCTCGCCGGCAAGCTGGCGATCGCCGGCGGGCTGACGGAGGACAGCCGCAAGGAGCAGGCCGGCGCCGGCCTCGACCGGCTGAACCCGGCCGAACACGCCCGCTTCACCGAACTCAACACCGGCTATGTCGAAAAATTCGGCTTCCCCTTCATCATCGCCGTCAAAGGCCTTGACAAGGACGACATCCTTGCCGCCTTCGAAAAGCGGATCGGCAATACGGCCGAAGAAGAATTCGAAACCGCGAAAAGCCAGGTGGAGCGCATCGCGCTCCTCCGGTTGAATGCTCTGCTCCCCGGAGATTGACGATGCCTGATGACCTACGACCGCCCTTCCTCTCCCCGGGAGGGCTGTCCGATGGCTGAGAAGCTTGAAATACAACCCCTGACGCAAGAGGCCTTTGCGCCCTTCGGCACCGTCATCGAAGCCGATCCTGCTTCGATGCGCTACATCAACGGCGGCACGACCGAGCGCTATCACGCGCTCGCCGAGGCCGAGGCGGTGGGCGAGGATGCCAGGGTCATCATCAACCTCTTCCGCGGGACCCCGCGTGCGTTTCCCTATGTCATCGACATGATGGAGCGCCATCCGTTCGGCAGCCAGAGCTTCTCGCCGCTCGACGACCGGCCCTGGCTGGTGGTGGTGGCGGAAGACGAGGGCGGAAAGCCCGGCAAGCCGAAGGTGTTTCGCGCCGGTGGCCGGCAGGGGGTGAACTATCGCCGCAATGTCTGGCACCATCCGCTGATCGCGGTGGGCGCCGTCAGCGATTTCCTCGTCGTCGACCGTCTGGGAGGCGGCGTCAACCTGGAAGAGTTCTTCCTCGAAGAACCCTTCGTCATAGAAGCACCCTGAGAGGACTTATGAGCAAGACCGGCCGCCTGACCACCCACGTTCTCGACACCGCGCTGGGCAAGCCCGCCGCGGGCCTGAAGATCGATCTCTTCCGGATTGTGAACGAGGAGCGCCAGCGCTTAACGAGCGCCGTCACCAATGACGACGGCCGCGTCGATGCTCCGCTTATGGAAGGTGCCGGCTTTGCGGCCGGCACCTATGAACTGCTGTTCTATGCCGGCGATTACCTGCGCGCCTCCGGTGCCGCCGTCACCGAGCCCGCCTTCCTCGACCGCATCCCGCTGCGTTTCGGCGTCGCCGATCCGTCGAGCCATTATCACGTGCCGCTGCTGCTCTCGGCCTATAGCTACGCGACCTATCGCGGGAGCTAAAGGGTGGCCTTCATCGGCCTGCCCGCCACATAGGTCTCGCGCACTGCGCGGTCGTCGCCCAGCGTCTGGAGCAGGAAGAGTTCGTCCGTCAGCGAGCGCACCACTTCCATCTTCAGCGCCATGGCGGGCGTTGCGGCCGCGTCGAGCACCACGAAGTCGGCATCCGTGCCGGCTTCCAGCGTGCCGATATGATCCGAAAGCGAAAGCGCCTCGGCATTGCCGAGCGTCATGTGATAGAAACTCTCGAACGGGTTCAGCCGCTCGCCGAGCAATTGCTGGATCTTGTAGGCCTCGTCCATCGTTTTCAGCATGGAATAGCTGGTGCCGCCGCCGATATCGGTGGCGACGCCGATGCGCACGGGCTTTTCCCGCCGCGACAGTGCCTTCAACGGAAAGAGGCCGGAGCCGAGGAAGAGGTTGGACGTGGGGCAGTGCACTGCCACCGCACCCGCCTCGCTCATCGCATCCGCCTCGCGCTCCGACAGATGGATGCAGTGGCCGAACAGGCTTTTGCGGCCGAGCAGACCATATTTCGCATAGACATCCGTATAGTCGATGGCATCGGCATAGAGTTCGCTGGTGAAGCGGATCTCGTCGTGATTTTCCGAGAGATGCGTCTGGATGTGCAGGTCGGGGAACTCGCGGGCCAGCGCCGCCGCCATCTCCATCTGCGCCGGCGTCGAGGTGATGGCGAAGCGCGGGGTGATGGCGACGTGGTTGCGGCCCTTGCCATGCCATTCGGCAATGACCGCACGGGTCTCGTCGTAGCCCATCTCGGGCGTATCAAGCAGGCCCTGCGGCGCGTTGCGGTCCATCATCACCTTGCCGCCGATCATGCGCATGCCGCGCTTCAGCGCCTCGGCGAAATAGGCGTCGGCCGAGGTTTTGTGCACCGAGCAATAGGCGACCGCGGTCGTCGTGCCCTGGCGGATCATCTCGTCGTAGAAATGCCGGGAGATGCGGGCGGCGTGTTCGCTTTCGACGAAGCGGCATTCCTCGGGGAAGGTGTAGGTGTTCAGCCATTCGAGCAGGTTGGCGGCATAGGAGCCGATCACCTGCATCTGCGGGAAATGCAGGTGCGTGTCGATCAGGCCCGGCAAGATGAGATGCGGCCGGTGGTCGATCTCCTCCACATCCTCGGATGCTTCCGCACGCACCGTCATATAGGCACCGATGGCAACGATCCTGCCATCCTCGACCACCAGGCCACCATCCTCCTCGTAGCGATAGCTTGCCGTATCGTCGATCGTTTCGGGACGGCGCAGGAAGGAGAGCAGGCGCCCGCGGATAAGGGTTCTGGTCATGGCGGTCCGTGTCCTTTACTGCGGCAAGAATTCGTCCTTCCAGATAGAGCGTGCGGGCGAGGAGGGCAATTGCCGGGTGGAACCGAAGCCCTGTCCGGTGTATTTTGGGCCATGGCTTACGAACTCTATTACTGGACCGGCATTCAGGGGCGCGGTGAATATGTTCGCCTCGCTCTCGAAGCAATTGGCGTGCCCTATCGCGATGTCGCACGCGAGGAAGGTGACGGCGTCATCGCGCGGGTAAGCAAGGAAGCGGCGACGCCTTCCTTCGCGCCACCCTTTCTGAGGGATGGCGACGTGATGGTCGGTCAGGTGGCCGCCATCCTGCTTTATCTTGGCGACAAGCTCGATCTCGCGCCCAAGGAGCCGAGCCAGAGGCTCTGGACGCACCAGATCCAACTCACCATCGCCGACTTCATTCTCGAAGGCCACGACGTGCACCACCCGATCGGCGCCGGTGAATATTACGAGAACCAGAAACCGGAATCCCTGCGCCGCGCCCGCGAATTCCGCGAGGAGCGCGTCCCAAAGTTCCTCGACTGGTTCGAAGGCATTCTCGCCCGCAACCCGGAAGGCCCGGCCCATCTGGTGGGCAGCCGGCTGAGCTATGCCGACCTGTCGCTGTTTCAGGCCATGGACGGCCTGACCTATGCCTTTCCGAAGCTGATGGCGGGTGTCGAGCAGCGTTATCCCTATATCACGGAGCTTTGCCGCTCCGTCTCGCAACACCCGAAGATTGCCGCCTATCTCGCAAGCGACCGCCGCCTACCGAGCAACGAAAGTGATCTGTTTCGTCATTATCCCGAACTGGATGGCCGGCCGTAGAGCCTTCTGCGGGCTGCTCAGGAAATCGCGACGATCTCCAGTTCCTGCCCATTCAGCGTCACGAGGTCGCCGACGCCCTTGCCGAGCAGCAGGCGTGCGACGGGCGAGACATAGGAGATCGTGCCGGCCTTGGGATCGGCCTCGTCCTCGCCGACGATGCGGTAGGTCTGGACGCGGCCGTCGTCGCGGCTGAATTTCACCGTGTTGCCGAAGGCGACGGTTTCGGACGAGGACGGGTCGGCCATGACCTGTGCGGTGCGCAGCCGCTCGACGAGATAGCGGATGTCGCGTGAGGGGCCGGCGAGCTGGCGGCGTTTTTCGTTGATGTCCTCGATCGCATTGGCTGCCTCGAAGGCCGCGCGCGCCTCCGCAAGCTGCGTCTCGAGCGCCTTCAGGCCCGTTTCGGTGACGAGGTTCGGGTGAGGCGAAATCGGCCGTTCAGGCAGCAGGGTTTCCGCTGCGGTTTCGGCACTCTCTTCCTTCATGAAGGCGACGCTCACAATCAAGACTCCCTGTTGCTTCCCGGCACTTTACGCCCGCTGCGGCATCGTCGCCAGAATCCAATCGCGAAACGCGCGGATTTTCAAAATGTTGCGCCGGTTTTCCGGATAAGCGAGCCAATAATCGCGCCCGTCGTTACAGGTGAGTTCGAAAGGCTGGTAGAGCAGGCCGGCGGCAATCTCCATGCGGAAATGACCGGGATTGAGGATCGCCACCCCCTGGCCGGCCATCGCGACCTGCGCGTCGATGGTCTGGACGCCGAGTTCGTTGGGCGGATAGCGCTCGAGCCCGGGATTGTCGATGCCGGCGGCGGAAAACCAAGTGCGCCACCAGATATCCGGCGGGCTGATGATCGGCAGCTTCAGGAGATCGGCCGGCTCGTGCACGCCGCCGATCGTCTCCGCCAAAGCCGGGTTGAGCAGCGGCGCGAAATCCATGCTCATGATGTGGTGGCACTCCAGTCCCGGCCAGTCGCCCTTGCCCCAGCGGATCGAGATATCGGCTTCCTCCCGCGAGAAATCGATCAGATCCTGCGAGGTGGAGAGCCGGACGGCGATGTTCGGATGCTTGAGCTGGAAATCACCGAGCGTGCGGCTCAGCCATTGCGTGGCGAAGGTCGGCGTCGAGTGGATGTGCAGCTTGTCTTCCGTCGCGCCCTTTAGATCGGCCACGGCCTCGGCGAGTTTTGCCAGGCCTTCGCCCACCTTCGGCGCCAGACGCTCGCCGGCCTCGCTCAACAGCACCTGGCGCGGCTGGCGCAGGAACAGGGTTTCGCCGAGCGTCTCTTCAAGGAGCTTGATCTGGTAGCTGACGGCCGTCTGCGTCATGCCGAGTTCGTCACCGGCGCGGGTGAAACTCGCGTGCCTGGCGGCCGCCTCGAAGACCCGAAGCGCGTTCAGCGGAAAGTTGCGCGACATCTTCATGGCCAAGTTCTCTTCATGCATGCAGACGAAGGTTCGATTGGAATTCCATCCTCAGCGGGCGCATTCTGCACGCAATGGATGGAATTCACGAGGTTTTACCATGACATGCACTATCGAAACAATGCCGGTAAGGCAAAAGCGGAGGCCGCTTGCCGACCTTTGGCATAAGCTCTCTCTCGCCTTTATCGTCCGCAAGCGTAACCGCATGCCGCGCCTGCACCCGGACGAACTGTCCGATCATCTGAAGCGGGATCTCGGTTTTCTGGATGGCCGAGGTTAGCCGTTGCTGCGGCGCCATTCGGCGAAGGCGAGCAGCACTTCGGAGGCGGTCATCGCGGCGATGACCTCGGGGCGTTTGTCGTCCACCGCACTGCCGCCGATCGGCAGAACCAGCCGGTCGGCCGCGCTGCGCGGCACCCCCTGTTCGTCGAGATGATGCAGGAATGTGCCGCGCTTCGACTGCGAGCCGACCATGCCGATATAGGCGAGGTCGGTCCGTTGAAGTGCCTGGCTGCCGATGCGGAAATCGAGCGCATGGTCGTGGGTCACGATGACGACGGCGGAGCCGGCGGGAATATCGGCGACCAACGCTTCCGGCAGGGCGGCGAAGCGGTGATGCACCTCCGACGTCAGCTGGTCGAGCGCCGTTTCGCGCGCCTCCACCACGAAGACCTTGATCGGCAGCATGGTCAGCGCGTCGGCGAGCGCCCGGCCGACATGGCCGGCGCCGAAAATCCAGACCTGCGGCTTTAACCGCTCGTCTTCCGCAAGGCGCCGGTCGAGCGCGCGGCGGGCCTCCTCGTCGGCGAATGTGAAGCGCAGGGCGACGCGGCCGCCGCAACAGTCGCCGTCTTCCGGGCCGAGCGGAATATCGAGTGTCGCCTCGCCACCGCTATCCGCCAGCAGCTTGCGCGCATTCTCGATGGCCGCATATTCCAGCTGTCCGCCACCGATCGTGCCATGGATCTCCGTCGGCGCGACCAGCATGAAGGTGCCCTCATCGCGCGGTGCCGAGCCCTTGGTAGCGGTGATATCGACGATGACGACGCGATATTCGCGGGCGAGAAAGCCCGCGAGACTGTCCTGCAGAAAGTTCATTTCGTCCTTCTTCGCGCATGAAGCCGGATCGGGCTGAGCGCGCACCTATTTTATTGGGCGGTCCAGCCGCCATCGACGGAGATATGGGTGCCGTTGATCGATTTTGCCGCATCAGACGCGAGGAAAAGCGCGATGGCCGCCACTTCGTCGGTGCCGACGAATTCCTTGGTCGGCTGGAATTTCAGCATGACATCGGACTTCACCTGCGCCTCGCTGATGCCGCGCGCCTTGGCCGTGTCGGGGATCTGCTTTTCGACCAACGGCGTCAGCACATAGCCGGGGCAGATCGTGTTGGCGGTGATGCGGTTTTCGGCCACTTCGAGCGCAACGGTCTTCGTCAGCCCCATGACGCCGTGTTTCGCCGCCACATAGGCCGCCTTGAACGGCGAGGCGACGAGGCCGTGGGCGGAGGCGATATTGATGATGCGGCCCCAGCCCTTGCGCTTCATATGCGGGACGGCATTGCGGATGGTGTGGAACGAGGAGGAGAGATTGATCGCGATGATCTGGTCCCACTTTTCCGGCGGAAAATTCTCGATCTTCTCGACATGCTGGATGCCGGCATTGTTGACGAGGATATCGACGCCGTCGAATTCCTCCACGGCGGTCTGGATCAGGTGGGAGATTTCGTGCGGCTTCGTCATGTCGGCGGGGTGGTAGAGCACGCGGCCGTTGCCGAGACCGTCGAGCCTGGCCCTGATCGCCTCAATCTCATCGGCATTGCCGAAGCCGTTGATGATGACGTTTGCGCCGGTTTCCGAAAAAGCCTCGGCAATGGCGAGGCCGATGCCGCTGGTGGAGCCGGTGACGACGACACTTTTCATGCTTGTACTCTCCAGGTCATGCTGCCCAGGTGATGTGGGTTGCGATAGCCTACGCCGAAAACTCAAGCGATGACAATTGTGTTTTCCGCACGCTACAGTCCCGCTGGAAGCGAAGCGGGACTTGCGTTTTATTTTCCTTTGACATTCGTTTTAGTCTCGTATTGAAGATTCCGAATGGCCTGGGAGAGGCTTTCCAAGGGGAGGACTGCATGAGCGGATATGTTCTCGCGATCGATCAGGGCACGACGTCGAGCCGGGCGATCGTTTTCGACGGCAAACAGAAGGTCGTCGGTTCCGGCCAGAAGGAATTCACGCAGATCTTTCCGCAGTCCGGCTGGGTCGAGCATGATCCGGAAGAGATTTGGGAGAGCGTGCTCTGGTCCGTCAAGGCGGCGCTGAAGAAAGCCGACGTCAAGGCCTCCGACATTTCCGCCATCGGCATCACCAACCAGCGCGAGACGGTTGTCGTCTGGGAACGCGAGAGCGGCAAGCCGATCCATAACGCTATCGTCTGGCAGGACCGCCGCACCGCCTCCTATTGCGACAAGCTGAAGAAGCAGGACCTCGAAAAGACCTTCACCAAGAAGACCGGCCTGCTGCTCGACCCCTATTTCTCCGGCACGAAACTCTCCTGGATGCTCTCCAACGTGAAGGGCGCGCGGGCGCGGGGCGCCAAGGGCGATCTCTGCTTCGGCACGATCGACACGTTCCTAATCTGGCGCCTCACCGGCGGCAAATCGCATGTGACGGATGCCACCAATGCCAGCCGCACGCTGATGTACAACATCGCGGCAAATGACTGGGACAACGAACTCCTGGACATCCTACGCGTGCCGAAGGCCATGCTGCCGAAGGTTCTGGATTGTGCCGCCGATTTCGGCATCACGGAAAAGAGCTTGTTCGGCGCGGAAATCCCGATCCTCGGCGTGGCCGGCGACCAGCAGGCGGCGACCATCGGCCAGGCCTGCTTCGAACCGGGCATGATGAAATCCACCTATGGGACCGGCTGCTTTGCGCTGCTCAACACCGGCGCCGACATGGTGCGCTCGAAGAACCGCCTCCTCACCACCATTGCCTACCGGCTCGACGGCGAGACGACCTATGCGCTGGAAGGCTCGATCTTCATCGCCGGCGCTGCCGTGCAATGGCTGCGCGACGGGCTGAAGGTCATCAAGGCCGCGCCCGATACGGGTGATCTCGCGGCACAAGCCGATCCGACGCAGAACGTCTATCTCGTACCGGCCTTCACAGGTCTCGGTGCGCCGCACTGGGACCCGGAAGCACGCGCCGCCATCTATGGCATGACGCGCAATACGGGGCCGGCGGAATTCGCCCGCGCGGCGCTGGAGGCCGTCTGCTACCAGACGCGCGACCTGCTCGACGCCATGCACAAGGACTGGAAGGCCGACGGCAAGGAAACCGTGCTGCGCGTCGACGGCGGCATGGTCGCCTCCGACTGGACCATGCAGCGCCTCTCCGACATCCTCGACGCGCCCGTCGACCGCCCGACCATTCTAGAGACGACCGCGCTCGGCGCCGCCTGGCTTGCCGGCCAGCGCGCCCGCGTCTGGCCGGATCGCAAGGGTTTTGCGAAATCCTGGGCTCGCGATACGCGCTTTGAACCGGAGATGGACGAGAAGACCCGCTCGGTGAAGATCAAGGGTTGGAAGGATGCGGTGCGCCGCACCTTGAGCGCGGGGTAACGTTCCGTTCCCTCTTCATGGCGGCGCAGGCGGATGCTATGCGTCGCCCATGCATCCATCCCCGACCATCGTCCCCGGCCGATCCTGCGGCACCTGCACGCTCTGTTGCCGGTTGCCGGACATAGACCTGTTCGACAAGCCGGCCAATGTCTGGTGCCGGCATTGCATCGAGGGCAAAGGCTGCTCGATCTATGTGGACCGGCCCTCGGTCTGCCGGGATTTTCTCTGTCTATGGATGACCGATGAGGCGCTCGGGGAGGCCTGGGAGCCAGCCCGCTCGCATATGATGATCTACCGGCAGGGGCCGCAGATTACGGTTCTTGTCGATCCCGACCATCCCGATATCTGGCGGCGCGAGCCGTATCATGCGCAATTGCGGGCCTGGGCGGATGCGCCCAACGGCGGCTACGTCATCGTGTTCTGGCGGGACGACGTGTTCAAGATCTGATCCGGCCGGATCTTCTGTCAAAAATCGAAAATAATCCGGTGCGCCCTGTCGGCTGAGACGCTACTCCTACGTCTTTCAGTCAACGGGAGTTCACCATGCTGTATGCCGTTCTTTGTTACGATTCCGAAAGCGAAGTCTCCGCCTGGTCGAAGGAGCTGGACGACAAGGTCATGGCCGATCTCGGCGCCGTCAACCAGCGTTACGCCGAGGCCGGCAAGCTTGGTCCCGTCGCCCGGCTGATGCCGACGACGGCGGCCGTCACGGTGCGCAAGGGGGCGACGGACGACATCATCATGGATGGCCCCTTCGCGGAAACCAAGGAGCAGTTTCTCGGCTTCTTCGTTTTGGAGGCGGCGACGCTGGAGGAGGCGATCACCTTCGCGCGCGAGCTTTCCGCCGCCAATCCGGCCAACGGCACCTATGAAATCCGGCCGTTGCAGTTCTTCAATCCGGGAGTGCCCATAACATGACAGACCTTGCCTGGATCGATCTGGCGCTGACATCGGCACGGCCGCAGGCCATGGGGGCGCTGTTGCGCTACTTCCGCAACCTCGACCTGGCGGAGGAGGCCTTTCAGGAGGCCTGCCTTCGCGCGCTGAAGACCTGGCCCGAAAAGGGCCCACCACGCGATCCGGCAGCCTGGCTCATCTTCGTCGGCCGCAACAGCGGCATCGACCAGGTGAGGAAACGCGCCAAACACCAGCCGCTTCCGCCCGAAGAGGTTCTGTCCGATCTGGAGGACACGGAAAGCGATCTCGCCGACCGGCTGGACGGTGCGCATTACCGCGACGACATCCTGCGCCTGCTCTTCGTCTGCTGCCACCCCGACCTGCCGGCGACCCAGCAGATCGCGCTGGCGCTGCGCATCGTCTCCGGCCTTTCGGTCAAGCAGATCGCCCGCGCCTTCCTCGTGTCCGAAGCGGCGATGGAGCAGCGCATCACGCGCGCCAAGACGAAGGTGGCCGCCGCCGGCATTCCCTTCGAGACGCCTGATGCCGTGGCGCGCGCCGAACGGCTGGGGCTCGTCGCGGCGATGATTTATCTCGTCTTCAACGAGGGCTATTCGGCCGGCGTGCCGGAGCGTGCCGATACGCCGTTCTGCGCGGAGGCGATCCGGCTGGCGCGACTTCTCTTGAAACTGTTCCCGTCCGAGCCCGAGATCATGGGGCTGACGGCGCTGCTGCTCCTCCAGCATTCGCGGCTCGACGCCCGTTTCGATGCGGACGGCCAGATCGTGCTTCTGGAGGATCAGGATCGGTCGCTGTGGGACCGTGCGCTGATCGACGAGGCGCTGGTGCTGATCGACAAGGCGATCCGCCACCGCGCGCCCGGTGCGTTCCAAATCCAGGCGGCGATTGCCGCCCTGCACGCCCGCGCTGCGACGGCGGCCGAGACGGACTGGCTGCAGATCGATCTGCTCTACCAGACGCTGGAGCGCCTGCAGCCGTCGCCGGTGGTGCGGCTCAACCGCGCCGTCGCGGTGTCGAAGCGGGAAGGGCCGGAGGCGGCGCTGGCGCTGGTCGAGCCGCTTTCGGAAAAGCTCTCCGGCTATTTCTATTTTCACGGCCTGCGCGGCGGCCTGCTCAAACAGCTCGGCCGCTACCGCGAGGCGTACGAGGCCTTCGACCGCGCCATTGCGCTTGCCACCACGCCCGCCGAGGCTGCCCATATCCGCCAGCATCTCGATTGCGTGCAGCGGGAAATGGCGACGGCTGAAAAATAATCCGTGTTCGATGTCGGATCGTTCCTCCGTCATGCGTCCTTGATACAACCGACCAAACACACCCAACGAGGAGGACACCATGAACGTCAACGCCGACATCAAACCTGCCAACAACCGCGAACTCGTGCTGACCCGCGTGCTGAACGCCACGCCCGCCCAGCTCTTCAAGGCCTGGACGACGCCGGACATTCTGAAGGAGTGGTTCATGCCCAGGCCCTATGAGCTGGCGCTTGTCGACATGGAGCCGCACGACGGCGGCAAGTTCCGCACCGTCATGACCGGCCCGGATGGTTTCCACATGGATTCGACCGGTATCTTCCTGAAAGTCGAGAAGGACAGGCGCATCATCACGACCGATGCCTTCGGCCCGGATTGGAAGCCGACCGAAAAGGCCTTTTTCAGTGCCGAAATCCTGTTCGACGATCTTGGCAACGGCCAGACGCGCTACACCGCCATCGCCCGCCACTGGACCGTGGAGGATTGCGAAACGCATGAGAAGATGGGCTTCCACGAGGGCTGGGGACAGGTGGCGACGCAGTTGGAAGAGGTGGCTTCGAAGCTTTGATCCGTTGCGAGGCGGGTGCCGTGGCATCCGCACGTTGGCGATGGTCCAGCAAATATGGTATGAAGAATTCATACTGTTTATGACGAGGTCAAATGATGCCCGCTGAAAAACGAACATTCAGTCTGCCGCAGGAACAATCCGCCTATATCGACGCGCTGGTCGCAAGTGGTGCATTTGCTAGCGGCAGCGAAGTGGTTCGCGCCGGGCTGCGAGCACTTCGCGAACGGGATCAGGCTGTCGAACGATGGCTGGAACAGGATGTTGTACCCGTTGTGCTGGCGACGCAGGCGGATCCGCAGCGTGCCCTTCCGTTGAAGGACGTCTTCGATGAGATACGCCGACATCATCAAGCCTAGCGCGGGACTTAAGACGTGCGCTACCAGATCCGCTTTGCGCCCGAGGCGCGGGACGATCTCTTGAAGCTCTACGATTTTATCGCCGCGCAATCCGGCGCTGCGCGGGCCATAGTTTATATCGAGCGCATCGAGGCGTTTTGCCTCGGCTTCGCACGTTTCCCGCAAAGGGGCGTTGCGCGTAACGACATTCTGCCGGGCTTGCGCTTAGTGGGGTTTGAAAAGCGCATAACGCTTGCCTTTCACATCGCCGCCGACACCGTGGTTTTCGATCGCATCCTATATGGCGGGCGGCAATTTTCATCGGAAGAGGACGTGTCGGAGTAAACACACTGTTTCCCGATCCGCCCTTTCAACCGGCCGTTGTCCGCCATATGTGGGGGTAAAATCCTCTCATCTGGAACATGTCCATGGAACTTGGCCTCTACACATTCGCCGATATCGATCCCAATGCCGCCGACAAGGGGCGGGAGGGGGAGCGGCGGTTGAAGAACCTGCTTGAGGAAATCGAGCTTGCCGATCAGGTTGGGCTCGATGTCTTCGGGCTCGGCGAGCATCACCGGCCGGATTATGCCGCTTCGGCCCCTGCGGTCGTGCTGGCGGCGGCCGCCGCGCGCACGAAGAATATCCGGTTATCCAGTGCAGTGACGGTGCTTTCGTCGGACGATCCGGTGCGCGTCTTCCAGCAGTTTTCGACGGTCGATCTCATTTCCGGCGGCCGGGCGGAAATCATGGCGGGGCGTGGCTCCTTCATCGAATCCTTCCCGCTTTTCGGCTATGCGCTTGATGACTACGACGCGCTGTTCGAGGAAAAGCTCGATCTGCTGCTGGCGCTCAACGAGAGCGAAAAAGTCTCCTGGAACGGCACCATGCGGGCGCCGTTGCCAGGGCTTGGCGTCTATCCGCGTCCGGCGCATGGCAGAATGCCGATCTGGATCGCCGTCGGCGGCACGCCGCAATCGGTGGCGCGGGCCGGTGCCTATGGGTTGCCGCTGGCGCTTGCCATCATCGGCGGCACGCCGTCGCGTTATGCGCCGCTCTTCGATCTTTACCGCGAGGCCGCGCGCCGTGCCGGGCAGGACGAGGCGAAGCTGAAGACCAGCATCAATGTGCACGGCTTCATCGCCGATACGTCGCAAGCCGCGGCCGACGCCTTTTACGGTCCGCAGGCAGCGGTGATGAACCGCATCGGCGGCGAACGCGGCTGGGGGCCGACGAGCCGGGCGCAGTTCGACCAGTCGACCGGTCCTACCGGCCATCTTTTCCTCGGCGATCCTGAGACGGTGGCGAAGAAGATCGTCGCGCACCAGAAGATCTTCAGGAACGACCGCTTCCTGTTGCAGATGGCGATCGGGCTGATGCCGCATGATCAAATTTTGCGCGGAATCGAGTTGTACGGCACCCGCGTTGCACCCTTGGTGCGCGAGATGCTGGCGGAGCAATCGGCCAATCAGGAGCCCGCTTCCGCCTGACAGCGGCGCGCGGGCGTGATAGGACGCCCGCGAAAGAGAGAGACGATGACCCTGGAAAACGACGACGACCTCAACGGCCTGAAGGCCATCGGCCGGATTTGCGCCAATGTGCTGCAGCACATGCAGACGGCGGTGCGCCCGGGCATGACGACGGCCGAACTCGATCTGATCGGCCGGCGCATGCTGGAAGCGGCAGGGGCCGTCTCGGCGCCGGAGAGCTGCTACAAGTTTCCGGGCGCGACCTGCATTTCCGTCAACGAGGAAGTCGCACATGGCATTCCGGGCGACCGGGTGATCCAGGACGGCGATCTCGTCAACATCGATGTCTCGGCGGTGCTCGACGGCTATTTTGCCGATACGGGGGCGTCCTTCGTTGTCGGGCGTTCGACACCGGCGGTGGAGCGGCTCTGCCGGGATGGCAAGCGCGCGCTGTGGGTCGGTCTCAAGGAAGTGAAGGCCGGCAAGCCGCTGGCGCAGGTCGGCAATGCCATCGGCGAATTCGCCCGCAAGAACCGCTACACGCTGATCGCCAACCTCGCCAGCCACGGCGTCGGCCGCTCGTTGCACGAGGAGCCGACGGAAATCGCCACCTGGCCCGATCCGCAGGAAAAGCGCCGCATGACCGACGGTCTCGTCTTCACGGTCGAGCCCTTCCTGTCGCTCGGCGCCAACTGGGCCGAAGGTGGCGACCGGGACGAATGGACGCTCTACAGCGAGCCGAATGCGCCGACGGTGCAGTTCGAGCACACGGTCGTTGCCACGCGCAACGGGCCGCTGGTCGTGACGCTGCCAGGCTGAGCAACCTGCGGCCCGAGCCTTCACCGGCGCTGATCCGTCGATCAATTAATCTCGTTTGTCGCGGCCATGTTGCAGTGCGATGGTCGCGGCATGATGCAGCGCACGTCCATTCTGTCGCATGAGCCCGTCCGGGCAGCCCTTGCCGGTGCGGTCGCGATGGCGGTCGCCATGGGCCTCGGCCGCTTTTTCTATACGCCTGTCTTGCCGGGCATGATGGCAGGTCTCGGGCTGAACGCCGCCGATGCCGGTATCATTGCTGCCGCCAATTTCGCGGGCTATCTGCTCGGCGCGGTGCTCGCGGCCTATGGCTGGGCGGCCGGGCTCGAGCGGCGTCTTGCGATTGGCGCACTGGTGTCCACCGTCGTGCTGCTCGTCGCCATGGGGCTGCTTTCCAGTGTTGCGGCGCTGTCGGTCGTGCGGTTTCTCGCCGGCCTTGCCAGCGCCTTCGCCATGATCTTCACGTCCGGCATTGTGTTGTCCATCGGCCTGCGCCATGGCGATCCGCGCGTGCAGATGGCGCATTTTTCCGGGGTCGGTTTCGGCATCGCGGTTTCGGCGCTGCTGGTCTATGTGCTCTCGCTCGCCGATACGGCGCCACTCCCGACCTGGCGCATCGACTGGCTCGCCGGAGCCGCGCTCGCGGCCGTCGGCCTGATCGTCGTGATGGGGTTTCTGCCACACCCGGAAAGCCATGCGGGCGCGCGGCGGGAACCGGCCATCGTCTGGACACGGCCGCTCGTAGCGTTGACGCTGAGCTATGGCCTGTTCGGCATCGGCTATGTCGTGACCGCCACGTTCATCGTCGCGATCGCCCGCGAAGGCGCCCACAGTCCTTTGCTCGAATGCCTGACCTGGCTGGTGACGGGTGCTTCCGCCGCTGTCTCCGTCCTCGCCTGGAAACCGGTGGAGCGCCGCTTTGGCGTGGCGGCGGCCTATCTTGCGGCGCTGCTCGTCGAGATGGTCGGCGTGGCCGTCACCGTAACGCTGCCGTTTCCGGCCTCCGCACTGATCGGCGGCGTGCTGCTCGGCCTCACCTTCATCGTCATCACCGCCTATGGCCTGCAGCTCGGCCGGGTTCTGGCAAGCGAAAGCCCCCGTCAGGTCCTGGCGTTGATGACGGCGGCCTTCGGCGTCGGGCAGATCCTCGGGCCGCTCGGGGCGGGTTTCCTTGCCGCGCGCACCGGCAATTATGTCCTGCCCAGCCTCGCCGCCGCCGCCATCCTGCTGCTGGCCGCCGTCATCGTCGTGCTGGGCCGAGCGCTTTCCATTAAATCTCGGTAATCCGGGCACTTGGCGATTGTTGCGATGGGCAAACTCCTCTAGGTTCGGCGCGAACCGGCGGCGCTGCTGCCACCAGAAAACGAAAGTTTCGCGCCTTGTTCCATTCCTTCTTTCCCCAGCCGAAGCTGTTCTTCACCTCCGGTGCCATTTGGGCCGTCATCTGCATCGCCGTGTGGTACACGGTGGGGCCGCAAATGGGCGCGGCCATCGGCCTGCCGCCGCTCGGGCCCGACGAGAAGGCGCCGATCGGCCTTGCATACTTCTTTTCGCCGGATAATCTCTGGTTCTACCTCTATTTCACGATCTTCGTGCTGATATTCGGCTTCGTCTGGAAGGCCATCGCACGCAACCATCCCTGGGCGAACTGGGCCATCTGGGGTTCGGCCTTCATCATCTTCATCGCCTATTTCTCGGTGCAGGTGTCGGTCGCGCTCAACAACTGGCGCGGCCCGTTCTTCGATCTCTTCCAGGCGGCGCTCTCCAAGCAGGGCAACGTAACGACCGATCAGCTGTTCACCTTGCAGCTGCGCTTCCTGGAAATCGGCATGGTCGGTGTGGTGCTCAATGTGATCACGGCCTTCTTTACCAACCACTATGTCTTCCGTTGGCGCACCGCCATGAACGACTACTACATGTCGAAGTGGTCGAAGCTGCGCCATATCGAAGGCGCCTCGCAGCGTGTGCAGGAAGACACGATGCGCTTTGCCAACATCCTCGAAGGCCTCGGCGTCACCTTCATCAATTCCATCATGACGCTGGTGGTGTTCCTGCCGCTCTTGTTCCGCATGTCGGAATATGTCGGCGATCTGCCGGTCATCGGCGCGGTTCCCCACGCGCTGTTCTGGCTTGCCATCGTCTGGTCGCTGTTCGGTACGGCGCTGCTCGCGATTGCCGGTATCAAACTGCCCGGCCTGCAATTCCGCAACCAGCGCGTCGAGGCGGCCTATCGTAAGGAACTCGTCTATGGCGAAGACCATGCGGATCGTGCGGACCCCGTCACGGTGAAGGAGCTGTTCGCCAATGTGCGGCGCAACTATTTCCGCATGTATTGGCATTACTGCTACTTCAACGTCGCGCGCTTCGGCTACGGCCAGCTCGACGCGATCTTCCTGAACTTCATCCTGATCCCGACCATCGTGGCTGGCCGTATCACCATGGGCACCTGGCAGCAGATCGCCACCGCCTTCGGCGAAGTCAGCAATTCGTTCCAGTATCTCGTGAACTACTGGTCGACGATCATTGAGCTGCTATCGATCCACAAGCGTCTGAAGGCCTTCGAAGCGGCGATCGACGACAAGCCGCTGCCGGATATCGATGAGCGCTATCTGCAGCGGGTGGCAGATGAAGGCGAGCTTGCGGCGAACGAGCCGTAACGATCCTAAAGGGCGGCTTCGGCCGCCCTTTTCTCTCTGGCGAGGATGTCGAGGGCTTCGGCGTAGCTCACGCAGGCCACATCGCTCTTGCCGCAGGTTTCCGTGAGGAACGTATCGAGCGCGCGCCAATAGGCGCCGGCATTCATTTCCACGAAATGGAAACCGAGCTGAAGGGGCACGCGGTCACCGGCATATTGCTTGGCGAAAGCGGCGCGATAGGCGGCAAGCGTGCTTTCCTCGAAAACGGCGCTCTTTTCCGGGGCCTCCTTGCCCTTGGAATGGCGCACATAGAGATTGTAGTCCATGGCGATGACCGGGCGCTGGGCGGTGCCCTCCGGGATCAGCGGCAGGCCGAAGCGCTGGATCTCGCCGCTCGCGACCGGCATGGCCGGCCCCTTGGTTACGAGGCTGGCATCATAGATGAAGCCGTCTGCCTCCAGGGCCTTGACGAGGCCGTTGCCGGCCGAAAGGTAGGGCGCGCGAAATCCCTTGATCCCCTTTTCGGCAAAATCCTGCCAGCCTGCGGGTTCACGCTCGCCGACGCCGGCGCTTTGCCACGCCGTCTTCAGCGCCTGCCGGAAAAAGGTGAACTCGGCCTTCCAGTCCTCGGCGCTCCACTTGCCGCCGTCGAAATGGCCGCAGGCATGGCTGCCGATGTCGTGGCCTTCCAGCTTAGCCAGCCAGATTTCGCCAAGCCGCAGGACAGTGTCCTCCTTGTCGGGCGCAAAGCCGACATTGGAGCGGCCGCGCTTCTCGTGCGGCGCCTGGTATTGCGCGCGTTCCGATTTGGGGAAGAGGAAAGTGCAGGACAGGAAATAGGTGAAATGCGCGCCGGTGCGCTTTGCCATCGCCCGGCTCTTTTCCCACAGCAGATTGTCATGCGCGCCATCGAAGGAGACGATGATCAGCTGCTTGCGTTTGGCCGGCTCGATCGCGTCGTCCTTGGCGAGAACCGGGCTTGCGGCAAGCACGGCGGCGAGGGGGAGGAGGAAAAATCGAGACAACATGGCTACCCGCGACAATTTGCAAAGGGTCTGTCATCGGTTCGGAATGCGGCAATCCTTTGATGGGCCTTTGATCGGGCTGGAATTGTCGCGCCGTGACGGCTATTCCAATGGAAACGGCTATCGGGCCGGCCTTTATTCAAGGGATATTTCCATGACGTTGCTCATCGCCGGTCTCGTTCTCTTCATCGCCTCGCATCTTCTGCGCCCCTTCGCGCCCGGCCTGCGCAATGCCGCCATCGCCGCGCTCGGCCAGCCGGGCTGGATGGCGGTGCATGGCATTCTGTCGTTGCTCAGCCTCGCGCTCATTGCCTACGGTTTCGTCGATGCGCGGGAAAACGGCGGCACGATGCTCTATTCGCCGCCGACCTTCATGGCGCATATCGCGCTGACGCTGATGCTGATCGCCTCGGTCTGTCTCGTCGCCGGCTTCCTGCCGGCCGGTCGTATCCGCACGAAGCTGAAATTCCCGATCCTTGTCGCCATCAAGATCTGGGCGCTCGCCCACCTCCTGGCAAACGGCGAGAGCTATTCGGTGCTGCTGTTCGTGACGATCCTCGCCTGGGCCGTCATCCTGCGCATCTCGCTGAAGAAACGCATCGCGGCCGGCGAAACCAAACTGCCGGTTTTCGTTTCGGCGAAATATGACCTTATCGCCGTTGTGGTAGGCCTCGCGCTCTATGCCGCGATCGTGCTCAAGCTGCACGAATTGGTGATCGGCGTCGCTCCGCTGCCCTGATCCCGTGCGTTTTCGCGGCTGCCCCCTTACAACGCGGTGAAAATGGGGTAGAAGGCGCGAACTCCAATCGTCAGCAAGAGCCGGGCAGGGAATGGTAAATCAGGACGACAGCTTTATCCGCGAGGTGAACGAGGAACTTCGCTCCGACCAGATGCGTCTGGTCTGGAAGCGTTTCGGCCGCATCCTCATCGGCCTCGCCGTCCTCGTCGTTCTCGGCACGATCGGCAAGGTGAGCTACGAATATTGGCGCGACAGCGAGGCGTCCGCCGCCGGCGACAGCTTCCTCGGCGCGCTGACGCTGGCCCGCGAAGGCAAGAACCACGAGGCGCTCGCAGCGCTGACCGCGCTCGAAAAGGATGGCTTCGGCTCCTATCCGGTGCTGGCCCGCATGCGTTCGGCTTCGCTTCTGGCCGCAACCGACGCGCAGGGTGCCGTCAACGCGTTCACGGCGATTGCCAAGGATGCTTCCGTGCCGGAAGCCCTGCGCGATGCCGCTCGTCTTCGTGCCGCCTATCTGCTGGTCGATACCGGCACCTACGAGCAGGTCTCGGCGGAAGCCGAACAACTCGCCACGCCGCAGAGCGCGCTTCGCCATTCCGCCCGCGAGGTTCTGGGCCTCTCCGCCTACAAGCACGAGGACTATGCCCGCGCCAAGGAATGGTTCGAGGCGATCATCAACGACAGCGAAAGCCCGCGCAACGTTGCCAACCGCGCGCAGATGCTGCTTGACCTGATTGCTGCAAGCGGCAAGCTGTCCTCCTAAAGCCGGTTTTCGCCGGTCACGAAACGGAACACGTCCATGAGCTTCACCGTCGCCATTGTCGGACGCCCGAATGTCGGCAAGTCCACCCTGTTCAACAGGCTCGTGGGCAAGAAGCTCGCGCTCGTCGACGACACGCCCGGCGTCACGCGTGACCGCCGGCCGGGTGAAGCCAAGCTCATCGACCTGAAATTCCACATCATCGACACGGCGGGCCTCGAGGAGGCCGCACCGGAGACGCTGCAGGGCCGCATGCGCGCGCAGACGGAAGCGGCGATCGAAGAGGCTGACCTCTCGCTTTTCGTCGTCGATGCCAAGACGGGCCTGACGCCGGTCGATACCGCGCTCGCCGACATGCTGCGCCGCAAGGGCAAGCCCGTCGTGCTCGTCGCCAACAAGTCGGAAGCCAAGGGCTCCGACGGCGGTTTCTATGACGCCTATACGCTCGGCCTTGGCGAGCCGACACCGATCTCCGCCGAGCACGGCCAGGGCATGCTCGACCTGCGCGACGCCATCGTCGCGGCGATCGGCGAGGAGCGCGCCTATCCTGAGGACGACGAGGCCGTCACCGATATCGACGTGCGCGCCGAACTGGCGGACGCGGCCGAAGAGGATGAGGATTTCGAGCCGGAATATGACGAGACGAAGCCGCTGCGCGTCGCCATCGTCGGCCGTCCGAATGCCGGCAAGTCCACGCTGATCAACCGCTTCCTCGGCGAAGATCGTCTGCTGACCGGCCCGGAAGCGGGCATCACGCGCGATTCGATTTCCGTCGAATGGGACTGGAAGGGCCGCACGATAAAAATGTTCGACACGGCCGGCATGCGCCGCAAGGCCAGGGTGCAGGAGAAGCTGGAAAAGCTCTCCGTCGCCGACGGCCTGCGCGCCATCCGCTTTGCCGAAACGGTCGTCATCGTCTTCGACGCGACCATTCCCTTCGAAAAGCAGGACTTGCAGATCGTCGATCTCGTGTTGCGCGAGGGCCGCGCGGCCGTGCTCGCCTTCAACAAGTGGGACCTGATCGATGATCCGCAGGCGGTGCTCGCCGATCTGCGCGAGAAGACCGAACGCCTGCTGCCGCAGGCGCGCGGCATCCGCGCCGTGCCGGTGTCCGGCCAGACGGGGCGGGGCCTCGACAAGCTGATGCAGGCCGTCATCGAAACAGACCGCACCTGGAACCGCCGCATCTCGACCGCCAAGCTCAACCGCTGGCTCGATGCGCAGCAGACGCAGCATCCGCCACCGGCCGTTTCCGGCCGCCGGCTGAAGCTGAAATACATGACGCAGGTAAAGGCTCGCCCGCCGGGCTTCATGGTCTCGTGCACGCGCCCGGATGCGCTGCCGGAATCCTATATCCGCTATCTCACCAACGGCCTGCGCAACGACTTCAATCTGCCGGGCGTGCCGATCCGCATCCACTTCAAGGCGACGGATAATCCGTTTGCCTCGAAGGCGAAGAAGAAGCGCTGATCTAGAGCATTCCAGCCGAAGCGAAGCCGGTGAACTGGTGTTCACCGGAAATGCTTTAGGAATCGGGCCGGATGTGTCCGCGGATTGCGCTCGGCGCAAAGCCGAAGCGTGCGCGGAACCGCGCCGCGAAGCGCGATTGCGATTCGTAGCCGATCGCCTCCGCGATGCGCAGGATCGACAGGTCGGTGGATTGCAGGAGCTGCATGGCAATCGACATGCGCACATCGATCAGCAAAGTTTGAAACGACCATTTCTCTGCCGCAAGCTTGCGTCGCAGCGTTGCCTCGCTGACGCCGAGCGCGTCGCACAGGCGTGCGCTCGTCCAGTCCTGGGCGGGATCGGCGGAGAGGAGGTCGCGCACGCGGTCGCTGAAGCCGGCCGGCCGGGGCAGCGCGAAGCGCCCGCCGGCGAGATCGAGCCAGAGCAGGAGTTCGCCCAGCCGGTGGCGGGCGATCGCATCGGGAATGCTGCCGGGCTCGACGATCGCCTGGGCGCAATCGGCAAAAGCGCCGAAAAATCCCGCATGCGGCGACAGAACGGGAAAGGCGCGCGGGAAGGGCTGGCCCTGGCCAGGCTTTCCGGCAAAGGCGGTGACGGTGTCGGGCTCGAAGGCGATCCAGCGCGCTTCATAGGCCCGCTCCCCTTCGGCGACATTCATCACGTCGAAGGTCTCGCCCTGGGCGAGTGCGATACAGCCGCCTGCGGGGACGGCCCATTCCTCGTCGTTGCTGCGCAGGATTTTCGTGCCGCGCTCGACGAGGATGAGAACCGGGCGGTTGATCAGGATATTGGCATAGCGCAGCCGGTTATATTGCACGATGCGGGCCGAAGCGCCGATATCGGGGCGTATGGCGATGTTCATCCGGTCCAATCCCTGTCTCGTCCGAGCCTAGCCTTTCGGGGCAGGCCCGGACAAGAGACTTGCGCTCAGCGCTTGCCCTTTGCCGAGATCGTCGCGGTGGCGAGCGCGTTCATATTGCTGACGAAGCCGACCATGGCGGGCGTGGCATTGTCGGGCACCGGCAGCTTGTCGATGCCGAGCGCCTTCACGGTGATCGTATAGTCATGCTCCGGCCCTTCCGGCGGGCAGGCGCCGAGATAACCGGGCATGCCCATGTCGGTCGGCGTCATGCGCGCGCCGCTGGGCAGCTTCGCCTTGCCGCTGCCCGCGCCGGCGGCAAGCGAATTCGCATCGGCCGGCAGATCGATCACGACCCAGTGCCACCAACCGGAACCCGTCGGCGCATCCTTGTCGTAGACCGTCACGACGAAGCTCTTGGTGCCCTTGGGCGCATTCGACCAGCGGATATCGGGCGAGAGGTTTTTCCCCGTGCAGCCCATGATGTCGGAGAACTGTGCCGGTTGCACCGTGCCGGAGGCGAAGGCCTCGCTGGTGACGGTGAAATCGGCCGCTTGCGCCGTGAGCGGGCAAAGGGAGAGGGTGGCGGCCAAGGCCGCGAGGAGGCGTGAGAAGGTCATGGGTCTTCCTGTCTTCGATGATAGGCAGGGGAAGACTAGGATGGATTTTTGCCCGCGTCGGCGCGGAGCCGATCGATTTTGGTGCCGATCCGATCAATCAGCGTTTCGGCAGCTTGTCCTTCGAAACCAGCGCGCCGTGGTGCTGGATGACGGCGGCGGCAACATCGGCGGCAAAGCGGGCGGCCGCGTCCGGATTGTCCTCCACCGCCAGACGGGCAAGGAACGCACCGTTGAAGCTGTCGCCGGCGCTGGTCGTGTCGACGATCGTCTTGACTTCCGCGGAGGGGACATGGCTGCGCCTGTCGCCGAAGACGAGCGTCGCGCCCTTGCTGCCGTCCTTCACCACCAGCCCGTCGACACCGAGCGCGCGGTAGCGAGCGATCGTGTCCTCCAGCGTCGCATCACCGAAATGGGTAGTCTCGTCGTCGAGGCTCGGCATGACGAGCGTTGCGGCCCGCGCGCCCTCGGTGATCGTCGCGCGCATCGTGTCCGCATCGTCCCAGAGGCGGGGGCGGATGTTCGGGTCGAAGACGACGCGCTTTCCGGCAGCCTTTGCGCGGCGCAGTTCCGCAAGCAGCGTCTCCACATCCTCCGCCGGCAGGATCGCCAGGGTGATGCCGGAGAAGACGATGATATCGGAGGCTTCGATTGCGGTGCGCAGCCGGTGGCCATCCCGTGCCAGAAGCTTTGCGGCGGAAACGGAGCGCCAGTAGGAGAAGCTGCGCTCGCCATTGTCTAGATGGATCATGTAGAGGCCGGGCGAGCGGCCCTCGATACCGGCGATGGTCTCCGTGCCGATGCCATGGCCGGCGATGAAGGCGCGCATCTCCCCCGAAATCCTGTCGACGCCGATGGCGGAGAAATAATCGACGTGCCAATCGGCCGGCAGATATTGGCGGGCGTAGTAGGCGGTGTTGAAGGTGTCGCCGGCGAAGCTCTTGCGCATCAGGCCGCCCTCGGCCTGCATCAGTTCCACCATGCACTCGCCGATCGAGAGCAACCGTCCTGCCATATCGAAAATCCCCCCGATCGAGCATTTCCAGCCGAAGCGGCATCGCTTCGCGTCGGACAATGCGTAACAAGAACCTAGACCATATCAAGCGAACCGCGGTTCGCCTGATATGGTCTAATTCCGCCGGAAAGAGGAAATACTGTCAAAGAGTTGGCGGGGCAAGCGAATGCCTGCGCTTTCCGCTGCCCGCTGCCGCTTCATGCGGTCCAGGCCGGGAACATGGACATTGTAGTCTGCCGAAAGCCGCCCGGCCTGCTCGGACAGCCGGGTCGAAAAATGATCCGCAAAAAGCTGCGGCGAAAGTGCCAGCACGAAGAGCCCGACACCCGGCGACGTCTCGCCCGCCTGGAAATCCGCGGCATCGAGCGACCAGTTGCCGCCGGTGAGGCCCGCAGCGAGCACTTCGACCATGAGCGCGATATTGGCGCCGCGGCTGCCGCCGAAGGCGATGAGCGCGCCCTGCATGGCGGCGAAGGGGTCGGTCGTCGGCTGTCCGTCCTGATCAATGGCCCAGCTGTCCGGGATGCCGGCGCCGCGGGCAGCGGCATCGCGGACATTGACCAGGGCCGTTGCGCTCGACGACTGGTCTATCAGCAGGATGTCGTTCCCCTCGAGCGGTGCGGCAAAGGCGAGCGGATTGGTGCCGTAAACCGGACTGCGGCTACCCGCACCGGCCAGCACGGCATGGCTGTTGGTCGCGGCGATCGCAACGAGACCATCGCTTGCGAGGCTTGCGGCATACCAGCCGAGCTCGCCGGTCGTATAGCTGTTGCAGGCGGTGAAGACCGCGATGCCGAAGGTTTTCGCCTTGGAGACCAGTTCTTCCCGCGCAATGGAAAAGCCGTGCTGTGCCACACCGCCCATCGCGTCGCATTTCAGGATGGACGGCACCGGCGAGGTGAGGAGCGGTTCGGCCTTTCCGGCGATCCGGCCATCCACGAGGCTTCTGAGATAGTCCGTCAGGTGGGCAAAACCGACGGCCCGTTTGCCCGCCGTTTCGGCCTCGACAGTTGCCTGTGCAAGCGCCGTCGCGGCCGGTTCGGCCATGCCGACACGCATCAGCGCCGTCTTTGCCAGCGCGATCGCCTCGCTTACGGAAAGGGTGACGTCATCGGCCATGCGATCAACCTTCTCTATGGAATTTGCCGGCATCATTTAGGCACGGGCCTGCTTCGTCAACCTTCGAAAAATCAGGGCATCGGCCGTTTACGCCCCCATGCCCTCGCGTTACATCTTCCCAGGACGCATTGAAAACGGAGCAGCACGACATGGCGAAGTCCCCCAAGAAAGCCGACGACTGGTGGCGCGGCGCGGTCATCTACCAGGTCTATCCGCGTTCGTTTCAAGACACGACCGGCGACGGCATGGGGGATCTTCGCGGCATCACCAAGCGGCTCGGCCACATCGCCTCGCTGGGTGTCGATGCGATCTGGCTCTCGCCCTTCTTCAAGTCGCCGATGGGCGACATGGGTTATGACGTCTCGGACTACTGCGACGTCGATCCGATGTTCGGCACGCTTGCGGATTTCGATGCGATGCTGGCTGAAGCCCACAAGCTCGGCATCAAGATCATCATCGACCAAGTGATCTCGCACACCTCCGACCAGCATCCCTGGTTCGTCGAGAGCCGCTCCAGCCGGTCCAATGCCAAGGCGGACTGGTATGTCTGGGCCGATCCGAAGCCGGATGGCACGGCGCCGAACAATTGGCTGTCGATCTTCGGCGGGCCGGGCTGGGAATGGGACGGCGTGCGCAAGCAATATTACATGCACAACTTCCTGATTTCGCAGCCGGATCTCAACTTCCACAATCCGGATGTGCAGGACGCGCTCTTGAAAACCGTGCGCTTCTGGCTCGATCGCGGCGTCGACGGTTTCCGCCTCGATACGGTGAATTTCTATTTCCACGACAAAAAACTGCGCGACAACCCGCCGCACGAGCCGGATCCTGACGGCATCGGCCTCGATGCACCCGACGTGAACCCCTATGGCATGCAGACGCATCGCTATGACAAGACGCAGCCGGAAAACATCGCCTTTCTCAAGCGTTTCCGCGCGCTGCTCGATGAATACAAGGGACGCATGACCGTCGGAGAGGTGGGCGACGGCGCACGCTCGCTGAAGACGGTTGCCGACTATACGGGCGGCGGCGACAAGCTCAACATGTGCTACACGTTCGATCTGCTGGGGCCGGATTTCACCGCCGAGCATGTGCGCAAATGCGTGCAGAGTTTCCAGCGTGCGGTGACGGACGGCTGGGTCTGCTGGGCGTTCTCCAACCACGATGTGAACCGCCATGTCAGCCGTTTCATCCAGGTTCCGGAGGAGCGCGAGCGCGTCGCCAAGCTCGCCATCACGCTGCTCTCCACGCTGCGTGGCTCGATCTGCCTCTACCAAGGCGAGGAACTGGGACTGACGGAGGCGGAGCTTGCCTTCGAAGACCTTCGCGATCCCTACGGCATCCGCTTCTGGCCGGCCTTTAAGGGCCGCGACGGGTGCCGAACGCCGATGCCCTGGAGCCACAATGAGGCGCATGCCGGTTTCAGTACGGGCAAACCCTGGCTGCCTGTGCCGGAAGACCACGCCCGCCACGCAGTCGATACGCAGGAAAAGATCGCCGGCTCCTTGCTCAACCACTACCGCGCGACGCTCGCCTTCCGGAAGGAGCATGATGCGCTGCATGACGGCGATATGGCCTTCGTGAACTCCAACCAGGACATCCTCGCCTTCACGCGCGAAAAGGGCGGCGAAAAGCTGCTCTTCGTCTTCAACCTGACGCGGGAAAAGGCCGAATTCGTGCCGGCGAAATCGCTGAAGCTCGGCCAACCGCTGCCCGTGCCCGGCTTTGGCGCGAAGCTGAAGAACGGCGCGATCGAACTGGATGGACTGGATATGGCGTGCGTGCGGCTATGAGAGTCAGGCGGCCGGGCGCTTCAGCGTCTGGTCGCCACGGCCGGCCAGCAGGCCGGCAACCGAGATGTCCTCGTCGAGAGAAGCCCAATGGATGCCGCCGGGGCTGAGTTCGTAGCGTCGGCGTGCAGCCTTGTCAGCGGTCATAAGGCGTGGGAACCAGGCAAGCGGGACGCCAAGCGTGCGTCCGTCGTCGAGTGACACCCACATTGTGTCATCGTCGAAGCGGATATCAGTTGCCGAAATAGTCATGCCACGTTTTCTCGATGAGATGTCTGTTGTCGATGACAAGGCGCAGGATAACAGATAGTTCCCTGCTGTTGAAGCCGCGACTTTCGGCGATGCCTATCAGTGGATGCAGCCAGACTTTCGCCGTTGCCCCGCTACTTCGGACATGGATGTGGACGGGCTCACGCGGATCGCCTTCGTTCGAATAGAAGAAGAAGGTGAGATTCTGCTGGCGAAAGACGACGGGCATTCACTGCCTCACCCGATCAGCTGAAACCGATCCACATCCACCATGCCCCGGTCCGAAATCTTCAGGTGAGGAATGACCGGTAGCGGCAGGAAGGCGAGCTGGAGGAAGGGTTCTTCCAGCGTGGCGCCGAGTGCGAAGGCGGCTTGGCGCAGGTGATGCAGCGTGTCGCGCACGCTCTCGTAGGGTTCGAGGCTCATCAGGCCGGCGACAGGCAGGGAGATCTCCCCGGTGACCTTGCCGTCTTGCACGACCACGAAGCCGCCCTTGATCTCGCCCAGTCGGTTGGCGGCGAGCGCCATATCGTCCTCATCGACGCCGACGACGCAGATATTGTGGCTGTCATGGCCGACGGTGGAGGCGATGGCCCCTTTCTTCAGGCCGAAGCCCTGTACGAAGCCGTTGGCATGATTGCCGTTTTTGCCGTGGCGCTCGATGACGGCGACCTTGATGATATCCTGCGCGAGATCGACCGATGTCTGGTTGCCGCGCGCCGGCAGGCGATAGCGGCGGTGCTCGGTGATGATCTTGCCCGGCAGCACGCCGATGACAGGTGTTTCGCCATCGGTGACCGGCACGGCGAAATGCGCGGCGTTGACGGGCCGCGCCTTCACGCTGTCGAGACCGACGGGGGCGACGGGCTTGCGGGTGGCGAAGAGCGCGTCATCCACCTTGCGGCCGGCGGAGAACACCATCTCGGCCTTGCAGTTTTCCAGCGTGTCGATGACAACGAGGTCGGCCCGCCAGCCCGGCGCGACAAGGCCGCGATCCCGAAGGCCGAAGGCCTTGGCGGCGGAGACGGAGGCGGCGCGATAGACGGCGAGCGGCGCGCGACCGTGGCCGATCGCGGTGCGGATCATGTAGTCGAGATGGCCCTGTTCGGCGATGTCGAGCGGATTGCGGTCATCCGTGCAGAGCGCGATGAATGGCGAGAGGCGCTCGGTGAGGATGGGCAGCAGGGCATGCAGGTCCTTGGAGACGGAGCCCTCGCGCACGAGGATGTGCATGCCCTTGCGGATCTTTTCCAGCGCTTCCTCCGCACTCGTGCATTCATGCTCGGTTCGGATGCCGGCCGAGAGATAACCGTTGAGGTCGTTGCCGGACAGTAGCGGCGCATGGCCGTCGATATGGCCGCCCTGGAAGGCCTCGAGCTTGGCGAGACAGACGGGATCCTTGTGGATGACACCGGGAAAATTCATGAATTCGGCGAGGCCGATGACCTTCGGGTGATGGCGGAAGGGCAAGAGGCGTTCGATGGGCAGGTCGGCGCCCGAGGTTTCCAGATGAGTCGCCGGCACGCAGCTCGACAGCTGCACGCGGATGTCCATGATGGTTTCCAGCGCGCTGTCGAGGAAGAATTCGATGCCCTCGCTGCCGAGCACATTGGCGATCTCGTGCGGATCGCAGATGACGGTCGTCACGCCGTAGGGCAGCACGCAGCGGTCGAATTCATGCGGCGTGACCAGCGACGATTCGATGTGCAGATGCGTATCGATGAAACCGGGCACGATGATGCGGCCGGTGATGTCGATCTCCGTGCGCCCCTTGTAGGGGCCGCAGGTGCCGACGATGCGCTCGCCCGAAATCGCGATGTCGGAGGCGACAAGTTCACCCGTTACGAGATCGAAGAATTGCCCGCCCTTGAGCACGATATCGGCGGGCTCTCGGCCGGTTCCCTGATCGATGTAGCGTTCCAAGTCGGCCATGGCGATGTCTCCCGAATCCTTTTCAAAAGACTCTAGCGACGTCGTGACGAGAAGAAAGGCCGATTAGCCGGGAAAGGTGACGGAAAAGGCGAAACGGCGGCTTTCTCCGGGGAGAAGCACGGTCGTGAAGGGACGATCGCGCAATTCGCGCGACCCGCCGAATTCCGCCGCCGTGCCGTGCCAGGGCTCGATGCAGAGAAAGGGCGCGCCGGGTTTCGTCCAGAGCGCGAGGTTCGGCAGGTTCTCGAAGTGGAATTTCAGCGCCGGTCCACCCTCGGCGGCATAGGTGAGGCCATCACCCGCGCCCTCGGGAAAGACCATCGCATCGTCGAGGAACTGATCCTGCGCCAGCACGATCCGGCCCTTGTCGAAGGGCGAGGGCGTTCGGCTGGTCGAGAGCAGTCCCTTTTCCAGCGGCTGGCGCTTCGGCTTGCCGGCATTGTCGAGCATTATCGTATGCGGTTTTCCCGCTCCGCCGGGCAGCGGCCAGAGAAAGGCGGGGTGGTAGCCGAAGCCGAAAGGCACGGGCGTGCCGCCGCGGTTTTCCACCGTGGAGGCCACGGTCAGCGTCCGGCCATCGAGGCTGTGCTCGACCGTCAGTCCAAAGTCGAAGGGATAGACGGCACGCGTTTCGTCGGAGGCTTCGAGCCGGTAGCGGCAGGCGGTAGCGGTCGTATTTTCGAGCGCAAACTCCCGCCGCCGGGCAAAACCGTGCTGTGCCATCGCATAGGCCGTCCCGTCGATCATCAGTGTATCGTCGGGCGCCTTGCCGACGATGGGGAAGAGCACGGGTGAGCGTCCCGTCCAGAAGGCGGCGTCGCCGTTCCAGAGCCAGGCCTTGCCATCCGTCGTGGTGATCGACTGCATTTCGGCGCCAAGCGGTGAGACGTCGACCGAGAGGTCTGCATTGGCAATGCGGGTCAGGCTCGGCATCGAATCTCCTTTCACGGGGCATTGGCTTACTCTAGCGCGGATTGCCGGGTTTTGCGCGCCGGCGGCCGGTGAATTCGGTTGATAGCATGGGAGTGGCGAAATAGGATGACGGCATGAAACAGGACGACAAGGCGGGGCCGATCATCGTTTTCGATGCAGAGTGCATTCTCTGCTCGGCCAATGCGCAATTCGTGCTGCGGCACGACCGCGCCCGCCGCTTCCGCCTCGCGTCCATGCAGAAGGCCACGGGGGCTGCGCTCTATCGCCGTTTCGGCATCGATCCCGCCAATCCCGAAAGCCTGATCATCGTCGACGGCGATGCCGTGCTGAAGGACAGCGACGCGGTTCTGGCGATCTATGCCGGCCTCGGTTGGCCGTGGAAGGCCATTGCCGTACTGCGGTTTATTCCGCGCTTTCTGCGCGATCCCGCCTATCGCTGGCTGGCGCGCAATCGCTACCGCATCTTCGGGCGGCGTGAGGCCTGCTGGGTCCCGTCGCCCGGCGACGCAGATCGCGTGCTTTGAGAAGCGTCGTCGTTCTCGGTGGTTATGGTGGCTTCGGTGCTCGTCTTTGTCGACGACTGGCGGCGGATGGCTGGGCGGTGCTGGTGGCCGGGCGCAATCGGGAATCCGCCGAGCGCCTTGCGGCGGAATTGCCCAATGCCCGTGCACTGGTGGCTGACCGGAATGGTGACCTGCGGCCTCTGCTGGAAGCGCATCGTCCCTTTCTCCTGATCGACGCTGCCGGGCCGTTTCAGGGCAGCAGCTATCGCGTCGTTGAGGCCTGTATCGTCTGCGGCGTGCACTACGTCGATCTTGCCGATGCGCGCGATTTCGTCAGCGGCATTATCAAGCTGGATGCGGCGGCGCGGGCGGCCAGTGTCGTGGCCGTCTCCGGCGGATCGAGCGTGCCGGCGCTTTCCGGTGCCGTGATTGCCGCGCTCAGCAAGGACTTAACGGAGGTGCGGTCCGTCGAGATGGCGATCAGCGCCTCGAACCGCGCAACGGCGGGCGCCTCGGTGGCGGCGGCGATCCTGAGCTATGTCGGAAAACCGCTCCGTCTGTGGCGCGCCGGGCGCTGGCGCGAGGAGACCGGATGGCATCGGCTGCGGCGGGAACGGTTCGATGTGCCGGGCCGCACGCCGATCCGCCGGCTGGTGGCGCTTGCCGATGTGCCGGACCATACGATCGTTCCGGAAACCACTCCCGGCCGCCCGGCGACGATTTTTCGCGCGGGACCGGAATTCGCCTTCCAGCTTCTCACGCTCTGGCTGCTCAGCTGGCCGGTGAAATGGCGGTGTTTTGCCTCACTGTCTCCCTTCGCAAGATGGCTGCTGCCGCTGCAGGGCCTGAGCGCTCGCTTCGGATCGGACCGGTCTGCCATGGCAATCGAGGTGAAGGGGTGGGGCGCCGATGGCGCGCGCGTTCAGCGCTGGACGCTGATTGCCGAAGAGGGGGACGGGCCGGAAATCCCGACCATTGCCGCGCATGTGCTGGCCAATGCCATCGCGGCGGGCGCGCTTATGCCGGGTGCCCGGCACGCGGCGGGGGCGGTTGCGCTGGAGGATTTCGAGCCGCACTTTTCGCGGCTGGCGATTTCCCATGCTGTGGAGGACAGGCCCTATGTGCCGCTCTACCGGCGGGTGATCGGCCCGGCCTACGATCGTCTGCCGGAGCCGGTGCGCATTATGCACGACATCATCGGGGATGGCGGCGCTGCCGGGCGCGGGCGGGTCCGGCGTGGCCGCTCGCTGCTGGCCCAGCTGGTCTGCGCCGTCATGCGCTTTCCGCCGGAGGGTGAGCATGATCTGCATGTCGCTTTCGAGGAGCGCGATGGGGTGGAGCGCTGGACGCGGGATTTTGCCGGCAAGACCTTTTCCAGCGAACTCAGCCAGTCCGGCACCCGCCTTGTCGAACGCTTCGGGCCGATGCGGTTTTCCTTCGATCTGCCATGCGACGAACACGGGCTGACGATGGTGATGCGCGGCTGGTCCGTCTTCGGTGTTCCCATGCCGCTCCGGCTTGCACCGAAGAGCGAGGCGCGGGAATGGGCCGACGGCGAGGCTTTCTGCTTCGACGTGCCGATCGTGCTGCCCGGCATCGGTACCGTCGTGCACTATTCCGGCCACCTGCGCCGGCTTTGATGCCCAAACGAAAATGGCGGCCGAAGCCGCCATTTCCCGCGTCCGGATAGGCCGTATCAGATGTTGTTCTGCAGGACCTCGCGCAGCTTGCCGAACAGCTCGTCGATATGGTGTTTTTCGATGATGAGCGGCGGCGAGAGCGCGATGATATCGCCCGTCGTGCGGATCAGCAGGCCCTTCTCATAGGCCTTGAGGAAGGCGTTGAAGGCGCGCTTGGTCGGCTCGCCGGCAATCGGTGAGAGTTCGATGGCGCCGATCAGGCCGACATTTCTGACGTCGATGACATTGGGGCAATCGCGCAGCGAATGCAGGCCGTCTTCCCAATAGGAAGCGAGTTCGGCTGCGCGGGTGAGCAGGCCTTCTTCCTTGTAGGTGTCGAGTGTGCCCAGCGCCGCGGCGCAGGCGATCGGGTTGCCGGAATAGGTATAGCCGTGGAAGAACTCGATCATATGTTCCGGGCCGTTCATGAACGTGTCGTGGATTTCCGACGTCACGAAAACAGCGCCCATCGGGATCACGCCGTTGGTCAGACCCTTTGCGGTGGTGATGATATCGGGCTTCACATCGAAATACTGCGCGGCGAAGGGGGCGCCGAGACGACCGAAGCCGGTGATGACCTCATCGAAGATCAGGAGAATGCCGTGCTGCGTGCAGATCTCGCGCAGCTTCTGGAGATAGCCCTTCGGCGGGATGAGCACGCCGGTGGAGCCGGCGACCGGCTCGACGATGACGGCGGCGATGGTGGAGGCGTCATGCAGCGTGATGATGCGCTGCAATTCGCTGGCGATATCGCCACCATGCTCCGGCTCGCCGCGCGAAAACGCGTTCTTGTCCGGGAAATGGGTGTGCGGCATGTGATCGACGCCGGTCAGCAGCGTGCCGAACATCTTGCGGTTGGAGACGATGCCGCCGACGGAGATGCCGCCGAAATTGACGCCGTGATAGCCGCGCTCGCGGCCAACAAGGCGGAAGCGCGAACCATCGCCCTTGGCGCGGTGATAGGCAAGCGCCACCTTCAGCGCGGTCTCGACCGATTCCGAGCCGGAATTGGTATAGAGCACGTGATTCATGCCCTCGGGCGCGATGTCGACGAGGCGGTTGGCCAGTTCGAACGCCTTGGGATGGCCGAGCTGGAAGGCGGGCGCATAGTCGAGTTCGCCGGCCTGCTCGCGGATCGCCTCGGTGATCTTCGGGCGACAGTGACCGGCGTTGACGCACCAGAGGCCCGCCGTGCCATCCAGCACCTGACGGCCGTCATGGGTCGTGTAGTACATGTCCTTGGCGCCGACGAAGAGCCGCGGTTCCTTCTTGAACTGCCGGTTGGCCGTGAACGGCATCCAGAAGGCGCGCAGATCGTTGGGTGTGTTGAGGCGGTTGGACATGCGGTCTCTCCATGATGTTTGGAATGTGGGCCCGGACGATGATTTTTACCCGATGGTCAAATTATCAAGACGCCCAAGAGCGTCAAGCGATGTTCGCCGGCCGGTCGGGCCGCTTTTCGGCTCAGTCGGCCTTTTCGAAAATCAGTTTCACCACGAACTTGCCGTTGGCTTTTGCCTTGGACTTGGTCGTCATTTTGACGGGCACGCCGAAATGCGCTTCCGCCTTGGCGATCGCGTCCCGTGCCTCAGCAATGGCGGCCAGATAGGCGCTGTTGTCCCGTTTCGGTTCGTTGACGATGTCGCTGATGAGCGCGTCCATCTCGCTGCGGGATTTGCGCAAAGTCTTGCTCCAACGGTTGGGTGCAGCCGGTCGGCACGGTGAGGTGTCTTAGCGCTCTTTCAGAAGGGCGTGCAACGCGGCGTTTCCAGCGGATCAAAACAAAACGCCCCGGAGGCGATCCAGGGCGTTGTCAATCGGTAGGCGCGGTCGTTCAGGCGATGCGAAGCTTCTTTTCCGAAGCGCCGTTGCCGGGGGCCTTGTAGATGCGGTCGAGCGCGGCGAGCACGGTCAACACGGCATCCGATTTGCTGGAATAGTAGATCGTCTGGGCGTCACGGCGGGTGGTTACCAGATTCTGCGCACGCAGCTTCGACAGGTGCTGCGAGAGTGCCGACTGGCTGAGGCCGACCTGGCCGGCGAGTGCGCCGACGGCGATCTCGCCCTCGACAAGAACTTTCAGAATCAGGAGGCGTTTGGGGTTCGCCATGGCGGAAAGAAAGTCGGATGCAACTTCGGCCTGCGCATGCTCTGCGTCTGAAATCTTGTCCATCTGAAACTCCTTTGGGCGTTTCCGCTTCAAATCATGTGATTTTATGTGAATGCGCTTGTTAGCATATAAACAAAACCTCCCCCATCAAGAGCAAGAAATGGGGGTAGGGCGCACGCATAGCGATAGAGGAGCTACTTTCGTCACTGAAAGCGTCCAGTTGGACGGATACGCAAACGCCTGATCTATCAGTCGACTCCCCTTGCTTCGCGAAGCAAACGCGCAAGCTCGCCGCGCAGTTCCGAGGCCTGATCAAGTTCGCGTGAATATTCCAGACGCTTCAGTTTGTCGCCGCTTGAAAGGTCAATTCCCGCCGCATCGAGGCCGACGATGGTCCAGTCGCCGTCCTTGGCGCCGCAATAATGGCGGGCATAGATGCCGGCGGCTTCGGCGTGGTCGCTGTTCATGTGCTCGACGGCGCCGGTTTCCATTTCGGCGAGCGCGCCGCGGGCGGCGGAGCGAATCAGGAGGTCCTCGGCCGTCAGCACGAATGCCTTGCCGAAGCCGCCGTTGAGATGGGCGCGCAGCGGCACGAGGCGGAAGAAGGCGAAGTCGGGAAAATCGACATAGAGCTTTGCCTTGGGATGGCGGCGCACGAAGCGTTCGCGCAGCGCCGCGTGTGCATCGCTGTCGCGGGCAACTTCCTGGGCTTCGCAGATGACCGTGAGGCGCGGATGGGCGAGTGGGTCGCCCTTGCCGGGTTCACCCGCGAGCAGCGAGGCGCGCGGGTCGGCGCGCAGCGCCTGGGTGTGGACGGAGAGCGCCGAGACGAGGATGACGGGCGTGCCGTCCGTATCGGTGCCGGTCAGCGTGCGGCTGGCGAAGGGCGTGCCGGTTTCCGGTTCGAGGACCGCGAGCGCGCAGCTGCGGGCGGAGCGCAGCAGGATGCGGGCAAGGCGGCGGGCCTCGTCGTCCGTTTCGCGCAGCACGCTCGGCTTGTCCTTCTCGGTCATCTCGTTCTCCCGGTCATCCGCAATGAAAAAGGCAGCGCCCGTTTCGAAGCGCTGCCTTATCTAATCCGATCAAAGCGGGCTGTCAGCCGCGGCGACGGTGCCGCGTCAATCCGTTCACGATATCCTGCGCGTTGATCGTGCCGATGACCGTGCCGTTATCGACCACGCCGACATTGCCCGGCGTGCGCGACATGGCGTCGAGGATGTCGACGAGCGGGGTCTGGGCAGTCGCCGTCGCCGTCACGCCGCCATTGCTGGAGGCGCCGTGCTGCATGACGTCGGCGGCGGTCAGCATGTTGATCGGGTTCATGTTCTGCACGAAATCCGCGACATACTGGTTGGCCGGGTTCTTCACGATCTCCTGCGGCGTGCCGCACTGGATGATGCGCCCACCTTCCATGATGGCGATGCGGTTGCCGATGCGGAACGCCTCGTCGAGATCGTGGCTGACGAAGATGATCGTCTTCTTCAGCCGGCGCTGGAACTCCAGGAGTTCGTCCTGAAGACGGGTACGGATCAGCGGGTCGAGCGCCGAGAACGGTTCGTCCATCAGCAGGATCGGCGCGCCTGTGGCAAAGGCGCGGGCAAGCCCGACGCGCTGCTGCATGCCGCCGGAGAGTTCGTTGACCTTGCGGTTCGCCCACTTGGTCAGGTTGACCAGTTCGAGCTGTTCGGCGACGCGCGCCTTGCGCTCGGCCTCCGGCACATTGGCAAGCTCGAGGCCGAAGCCGACATTGTCGGCGACGGTGCGCCAGGGCAGGAGCGCGAACTGCTGGAACACCATGGAGACGGTGTGCATGCGGAAGTCGCGCAATGCCTTCGGCGTCGTGGCATAAGGGTTGACGAAGTTGCCGCCGGCTTTGACCTGCACCTCGCCGCGGACAACAGGGGCAAGCCCGTTGACGGCGCGCAGCAGCGTCGACTTGCCGGAGCCCGACAGGCCCATCAGCACGAGGATCTCGCCCTCGGTGATCGACAGCGTCGCATCGGCGACGCCGAGCACGAGACCAGTCTCCGCACCGATCTCGTCGCGCGATTTGCCGGCATCGGCGAGTGCCAGCGCCCTTTGCGGATTGTCGCCGAAAATGATGGAAACGTTCTTGAAGACGACGGATTCGGTCATCATGCGTCTCCATCATCGGAAGAGCGGAAGAGGCGGTCGAGGATGATCGCCAGGATGACGATACAGAGGCCGGCCTCGAAGCCCATGGAGATGTTCACGGTGTTGAGGGCGCGCACCACGGGAACGCCGAGACCCTTGGCGCCGACGAGGGCGGCGATGACCACCATCGACAGCGAGAGCATGATGGTCTGGGTGAGACCCGCCATGATCTGCGGCGTGGCGAAGGGCAGTTCGACCTTGCGCAGCACCTGGCTCGGCGTCGCGCCAAACGCCTGGGCGGCTTCGACGAGCGACGGCGGCGTCGAGATGATGCCGAGGCGGGTGAGGCGGATCGGCGCGGGGATCGCGAAGATCACGGTCGCGATCAGGCCCGGCACCATGCCGAGGCCGAAGAGGATGAGCGCCGGGATCAGGTAGACGAAGGTCGGGATCGTCTGCATCAAGTCGAGCGCGGGCCGGAGGATCGAGTAGAACCACGGACGGCGGGCGGCGGCGATGCCGAGCGGGATGCCGACGACCATGCTGACGCCGGTTGCCGCAAGCACGAGCGCCAGCGTTTCCGTCGTCTCCTTCCAGTAGCCCTGGTTCACGATGAGCAGCAGGCCGAGAAAGGTGAAGACCGCGACGCCGATGGAGCGGCGGAAATACCAGCTGGCGCCCGTGACGAGCACGATGAGGGCGATGGCGTAACCGAACTTGCCGCCGGCGGACGAGAAGGGGCCTTGCAGCAGGAAGAGCACAGCATCGATGCCCGCCTGCAAAAAGACTTTCAGGAAATCGAACAGGCCCTTGCCATTGGTCGTCAGCCAGTTGACGGCTTCCTTGGCGATCGGACCGATCGGAATTTTAGAGACGGTGAGCCAATCCACGGCAGCGAGCCCCAGTCTGGAGGTTGACGACGATATGCAACAGGCGTTTCGCAATTCCGGACATCAAGCCGTCCGGCAGTTTTGCTGGAGGTGCACTATCCGGAGAGAAGAAGGGCGGGAAAGTTTCCTCCCCGCCCTATTCTTGCCTGTTAGAGACCAAGCGCGGTTTTGACCGCCGGCAGCGCTTCACCGCTGCCGTCCTTGGTGGTGACGCCTGCGAGCCACGGCTCGATGGCGGCCGGGTTCGCCTTGATCCAGTCGGTCGCTGCGGCTTCCGGGTCCTGACCGTCGTTCAGGATCTTGCCCATCACCTGGTTTTCCATTTCCAGCGAGAACTTGAGGTTCTGCAGGAATTTACCGACGTTCGGGCACTCGGTGACGTAGCCCTTGCGCACGTTGGTATAGACCGTTGCGCCGCCGAAGTTGGGTCCGAAGATTTCGTCGCCGCCGGTCAGGTAGGTCAGCTTGAAGTTGGCGTTCATCGGGTGGGGTTCCCAGCCGAGGAAGACGATCGGCGAGCCGTCGCCTTCAGCGCGCGCGACTTCCGCCAGCATGCCCTGTTCGGAGGATTCGACCACTTCGAAGCCGGTGAGATCGAACTTGTTGGCCGACACCATGTCGATGATCAGGCGGTTGCCGTCATTGCCGGGCTCGATGCCGTAGATCTTGGAGCCGAGCGCGTCCTTCTGCTTGGCAATGTCGGCGAAATCCTTGATGCCGAGTTCGGCGCCCTTGGCGTTGGTCGCAAGCGTGTACTTCGCGCCCTCGAGGTTTTCGCGCACGGTCTCGACCGAGCCGTCTTCGCGGAACGGCTTGATGTCGGCTTCCTGGGTCGGCATCCAATTGCCGAGGAAGACGTCGATATCCTTGTTGCTGAGCGAGGTATAGGTGACCGGAACCGAGAGAACGGTGACTTCCGTCTCGTAGCCGAGGCCCTTGAGGATGACGCTTGCGGTGGCGGTCGTGGAGGTCACGTCCGTCCAGCCGACATCCGAGAACCGAACCTTGCCGCAGCTTTCGGCTTCCGCGGCCGATGCACCGGCGACACCCAGCGCGAGCACGGAAACGGCGGCGGCAAACAGGGTCTTCAATGGTGATGCAGTCTTCATATTTTTGCTCCCCTTATAACTGGTGGTTTAGCCAATCATCAAAACGATATGCTTTCAAGCACCTTGGCGTAGCCGGAACACCCTGAATCGTCCAATTAATTTCGCGCTTGTTCGCAATTTCGCACATGGATGTCGCAAAGGACGGGCCGCATGGATTTCTGTGGTTTTCGGCCCTTTTGGCTGGAAAATCGCGCTTTGCCGGGCCATGACGCGGGGACGGAGAAAACTATGGCCAAGCTCTATTTCAGTTACGCGACGATGAACGCGGGCAAGTCGACGCTGCTCCTGCAGGCGTCCTACAATTATCAGGAACGCGGCATGCGCACGGCGATCTTCATCGCCTCGTTCGACGACCGCGCCGGGCAGGGGCGCATCTCCTCGCGCATCGGACTGACATCGGAGGCCATCGCCTTCGATCATACGGACGACCTCTACCGCCATATCGAAGCGCTGATGGCCGATGGTGGCGGCGAGATCGCCTGCGTCTTCGTCGACGAGGCGCAGTTCCTCTCCGAGGAGCAGGTGTGGCAGCTCGCCCGCGTCGCCGACCGCCTCTCCATTCCCGTCATGGCCTATGGCCTGCGCACGGATTTCCAGGGCAAGCTGTTTCCCGGCTCGAAGGCGCTGCTCGCCATCGCCGACGAAATGCGCGAGGTGCGCACCATCTGCCATTGCGGCCGCAAGGCGACGATGGTCGTGCGCCTCGGCGCCGACGGCAAGGTTGCAAAATCCGGTGCGCAGGTGGAAATCGGTGGCAATGACAAGTACGTTTCCTACTGCCGCCGTCATTGGGACGACATCATGAGTGCCGAGTGAGACGAGGCGGCCAAGGGGACGCAGGATGAAACCGCTTTCGACATTTGCCATCTTCCTCTGTCTTGCCGCCCCGGCTTTTGCCGAGGGCGATGCGGTGGCCGGCAACGCGGTGTTCAAGAAATGCGCACCCTGCCATTCGGTGGAGAAGGTCAATCGCGTCGGGCCGACGCTGTCTGGCATCATCGGGCGGCCGGTCGCCATCATAGAAGACTACAACTATTCCCCGGCCATGCGGACCTTCGGCGAGGACGGCAAGGTGTGGAGCGAGGCGCAGATCGCCGAATATCTGATGTCGCCCAAGGCGATGGTGCCGGGTACGCGGATGACCTTTGCCGGCCTGAAGAAGATGGAGGATATCGCCAACCTCATCGCCTATCTCAAGGCACCGACGGGCTACTGACGCTCGGCAGAAAATTTGGCGCCGCCATCTTGCGGTGCGCCCGCCGTGTCCCACATGTTCACGCGGGGCAGGTTCCTATCTGTCTGAATTCGTATAGTGTTGCCGCGATGGAATAAATCGGGCGACGAAGACGTCTGCCGTGGAGAACGTAAGGGGACAAGGCATGGCCACACTTCAGAACTTCGACGCGGAAATCGAAAAGACCCGCAGCGTCGTCAATCAGATGCGCAGCAAGATGGAGCAGTCGAGCACCGTGCTCGACCAGTTCGCCAAGGCGGACACAAAGCTCGGCGACGTCAATTTCGATATCGAGAACGCCCGAATCTCCGACGTCATCAACCAGCAGAAGGTGATGGAAGGCAATATCGCCGATCTCATCATCGGGCTGGAGGACGCGACGAACATCTTCGGCACCGAATTCGAGAGCATGAAGAGCTATACGGGCTATGAAAAGTTCATCGGCATCTTCTCCAAGCAGAAGATGCAGCGCATGCGCACCGATCGCGTGCGCAACATGTCGCTGGCCGGCAATCTTCAGGAACTGCTTTCCAAATCCGACACGATCGTCGGCATCCTGAAGGAACAGAAGTCGATCCTCGATCAGCGCTACAAGACCTCGGAAGCGAGCCTCATTCAGGTGATCGAGCGCCGCAAGGGCACGATGACCAATCTGGAAGCGACCCAGAAGCGTATCGAGGAACTGAACCCGCTGCTGATGGATCTGGAAAACCGCATCGCCGCCTCGACGGACCAGAAGAGCCGCACGGAGCTCGAAGGCGAGCGCTCGGCGCTGGCGACCGAATACAACATGATGCAGGCGAAGGAGCAGGAGCTTCTGGCCGAAAGCCAGACGCTCGAGCGTTACACCTCGATGTTCCAGACCTTCGTGGATTCGCTCAACAACCAGATCGCCGCGCAGAACACGCTGATCAACAAGCTGACTATCGATACCGAGCAGCGCATCGTGCTTTACAAGGCGCTGGAAGACTCGTTGAAGACGGCTGCCCAGCAGGACGTGGCGCACAAGATCAACACGCTCGGTTCGCAGGTCGATACGGCGGCGGAAGAGACCATGGCGGGCATCGGTTCGGCAGCCCAGCGCCATATCGGCGACCTTCTCGAAATGCACGAGAAGAACATGCTGTCGACGCAGGACATCCAGCGCCGCAAGAAGCTTGCCGACGACGCCTTCGCCCGCCGCTTCCAGGCCGTGATGGACAAGCACAATACCGCGAACTACGTGAAGCAGTGATGGTTGCAGGCCTGCTGTTGCCCCTCACCTTAACCCACTCCCCGCAGGCGGGGAGAGGGAACTTGCCCCACGTTGCGTTGGAGATTTGGCAAGGCGGTTCGGCATTTTCCCTTCTCCCCGCCTGCGGGGAGAAGGTGGCCGGCAGGCCGGATGAGGGGCTGCACTGCGCGTCTTGTGAGAAATTGCCATGAACATCCCCGCCGACAGCGCCGTTGCGCAATATTTCTCGACCATCCGCGCCGCGCTGGGTGGTCTTGAAATCTTTCTCGGCGACCGCAATTCCCCGCTCTACCGCAATTCCGTGGTGGGCGAGGTCGTTATGCCCTATCTCGCCCGGCTGAAGGCGTCCTTCGCCTGCTGGGAGAATCGCATCGGCTTCGTCCAGCAGTTCCGCGTCTCGCGCGCCGAAAGCGGCTTTCCGATCTTCCAAAACGTGCTGGAGCTGGAAAACGATCGGCAGAGCGCCGAAAAGCGTCTCGCCGCCATGCCCAATGCCGAACAGTTGCGCGGCGAAATGGCGGATTTCATCCTCCGTCAGAAGGCCTTTCCGGGCGATCTCCAGGCTCGCATGGCCGAGCGGCTCTATCTCGAGCAGATCGGCAAGGGCGATATCTTCTCGCCCTTCGTGCTGCCGGAGACGATCCGCGTCGCGGTCAATCCGAAGACCATGCGGCCCTATTACATCGTCTGCTGGGGCGCCTTCGACGGCACCGCGACCTTGCCGATGATCTACATGGCGACCATCGAGGATTCGAGCGACAATGTCATGAAGATGCTGGTGGGGCAGGACGGCAAGCTCAATCCCGAGGTCAATATTCCGCTGCCGGTCGGTGGCCTGCTCAATCCGGAACTCGCCAGCCGCTTCGACGATTTCACGCTGAAGAACAGCGCCTATTCGCTGACGCCGGTGACCATCGCCACCAATCTCGACAAGGATTTTCCGACACTACACCCCAAGCAGCTGCGCCGCATCGTGCTCGGCCCGTTCTATTCGGCCGGCATCACGGAGAACAACGAGCGGGTCAACGACATCCTTTCCAAGGTGCGCAAGCCGGAAAACGCCTGGCTGCTGACCTGGACGGTGCAGGAGGTCTTCTCCAAGGCCGAGCGCCCGGCGCAAAAGGGCTTTTGGAGCTCGACGCCCGCGCAGGAAGAATTCCACATCGAGACCGACGATCTCGAAGCCACCCGCATGGGCGTCAGCGCCTATGAGAAACATGCGCTCGTGCCGCACGATGCCTATCAGGCGCTCTACGCCGCCGGCGAGACGCAGGGCATTTTCGGCGCTTACAAGGTGCATGTCATCTCGGGAAACCAGGTCATCAGCGAGGGGTGAGCGGCCCTTCGCCATCGAATTCAAAAGGACTCTCCCATGAGCCTCAATGCCGGACTGACGACGATCCACGAAGACGATATCGCCAAGCATCAGGCAGCGGCACAGAGCCTCGTCACGAAGCTCGTCATCCTCGAAAGCGACGACGGCAAGAGCGGCACGGCGCTGGCGGGCACCAACAGGCGCTTCGTCTCGACCGTTTCGACCGCCGGCACGCGGCGCACACGCGAGGTGGAACTGGCGAAGACCATCCAGTCCGTGCACGCGGCCGATCCGCTTCTGACGCCGCAGCAGCATGCCGTGCTGTTCCGCTCGCGCCGCGGGTTGCAGGTGGCGCTGGCGGTCTCCGACGTGTTTTCCCGCCAGACCAATCTGGAGGGTCTTCAGGCGCGCAATCTCGCGTCGCCGCTGGCCGGTGACGAGGCCAACCAGTTCAAGGCGCTGCTCTCGGCCTCCGCCTATATCGCCGCCTTCACTTTCGCCGCCTATCTCGGCGCGACGCTGCCGGGCGAGGGCGAGCCGGTGGAGGACGGCGGCGAGCCGGACTACCTGTTCGACACGCCGCAGGACGCGCTGAAAAGCGTGGTCTCCGGCCTGGACCGCACGTTGGCCGGTGCGCCCGACGATGCGGCGCTGGTCAGCCGCGCCCGCGCCTTCTCGCGCGTCGCCATCGAGGGGCTGATTTCCCGCCGTGCGCGGTTCACCGGCCTTGCCGGTTTCGAGAACGCGCATATCCGCATCGAGCAGGATGATTTCACGCTCTCCGGCTTTGACGTTGCACCCGGCCAGAAGCGCAAGCCGCTGGTCATGACCTTCAAGAAGCCGGAAGAGATCATCGGCAATCACATCGCCAAATACCAGGCGATGAAGCTCGCCAAGATGCTGGTCGCCTATGATTTCGAGCGGCAGCTCAATCCTTTCGTCGAGCTCGGCGGCTTCCTCTTCACCTTTATCGGCGACGGCATGCCCGGCACGGGCAAGACGATCCTCATCCAGATGCTCGCCGGCCTCGTCAACGATTACTGCCGGGTCGCCGGCTACGCCTTCCACTACGAGAATTTCGGCGTCGACCAGATTTCCTCCTACCAGGGCAAATCCGGCCAGAACTGCAAGGAATTCATCAACAACGTCATCAATCCCAAGGCGATCGGCTTCGGAACGATCGACGATGTCGACCAGGTCGCCGCCAAGCGCTCCGACGATCGCGCCTCGGCCGGCCAGCACGAGGTGACGGCGGTGCTGATGGAAAGCTTCGCCGGCGCCTCGACAGTCGTGCGCGGCAATTGCACCTTCGGCATGTTCTCCAACTACCCGGAAAATGTCGACGATGCGCTTCGCCAGCGCGCCGGCGCCCGCTGGCTGGTGGACGGGCCGCAGACCGAGGATGATTACATCGACATCTTCGCCATGCTTGTCGGCAAGAACCATGCAATCCCGCTCGGCGATCACAGGCTGTTTGCGGGCCAGGAGATCAAGCGCGCCGTCTCGACCTCCTACGAGCAGCACGCTAGGCCGCAGGAGGATGGCCTGCTCGCCGTCTGGGAGCGCCAGGAGAAGGAGCACGGCGCGATCCGGTCGCTCACCGATGTCGGCGCCTATCTGCACCGCATCAAGCTCGCCGAACCGCGCTTCACCGGCCGCGCCATCAAGAACATCACGGATGCGATCAAGATGCGCGCCATGGATGTGGAGCTCCCGGACGACTGGTTCGCCAATGCCGGCGCCTTCATGCACAAGAGCTACGACGAGAAGAAGGCGATGGTCGAGGAGCTGCGCGGCCCGATCTCGATGGAGATGGTGTTGCAGGAGATCAACCGCTACGCCGACTCGGAATTCCGCTACACCGACAAATCCGACGACGCCGCCGTCTCCGACATCATCCGCCGCGAACGCCAGCGCGAGAAGGCGGTGCGGGAGATCGAGACGATGAAGGCGGAGGGGCGGTGGTAAGGGGCGTAGGCATGGAAATCCTATGCTGTGCGTGATAGAAGTGGGATACATATACACCGGAAAGGTTTCCAATGACCCGGCAGACCGCGATCCGTCTTCCCGATGAAACGTACGAAAGATTGCAGACGCTTGCTCAAAGGACGGGCAGGACGGCGACCTATTACATCCGGGAAGCTATAGAACAGCACCTTGATGACCTAGAGGACGTCTATCTCGCGGAACGTGCGCTTGAAAGGCTGAAGCGCGGCGAGACGAGAACCTATACGCTCGAGGAGGTTTCGCGGAAACTTGGCCTGGACGATTGAACTCACGGACGATGCGATCCGCCAGCTTCAAAAGATGGGCCGCCCCAACGCGAAACGCATTCGTGAATACCTCCACGAGAGGGTGGCGGTTCTTGACAATCCCCGTCTGCTCGGCGGGGCCTTGAAAGGAAGCGAGTTTGGACATCTATGGCGCTACAGGGTGGGTGACTACCGCATTCTCTGCCAGTTGCGAGACGGCGAGCTTATCGTCCTCGTCGTTGAGATCGGGCATCGCCGCGAAGTCTACAGATAACGTTCGGATGGCATCTCTTACCCATGAAACTCCTCCTCGAAGCTGAACTGATCTATGGCCGGCTGTTGCCGGTGGAAGAGCCGCATCTGGTCGAGCGTTACAACAAGGCGCTCGACGGGTTTGGCATCAGGCGCACGGCGCTCACCAGCTTCCGCATCGACATGACCGGCTTTTCACCTGAAATCGCCGACGAACTGGGCGACCGGGACTATCTCGATCCGAACCGCGTCAACCGCCGTTTCATCATCATGACGCCGGAGCAGGTGAACCTGCCGGTGGTGCATACGAGCTTTTCCAACACCGCCGCGCTGATGCACGAGTTCTTCTCGGCCAATGCGCGGGCGATCAACGCGATCACCATCCGCGATGCGCTCTATGGCGAGATCGAGGACTCGGTCTCCATCGTCAACGATATCGACGACCTGCTCTCGATCAACGAGGTGCGTTTCAAGGTGCTGTCGGCCGAGGACATGCTCGGCAAGGCGGCGGAGCTGCGCGGGCTGGTCGACCGGCTGAAGACGGTGCCGAATGCCTGGTCCGACGACGCGATGCTGAACCGCATGGTGGATCTCGCCAAGCAGACCGGCGACATCCGCCAGAACGCGCTGGTGCCGGATCAGCTGGTCTTCCGCCACGAGGCCTTTTGGGCAAACCATTTCGGCGGCGTCTATGTCTTTCTCGACGACAAGACGACGACCGTCATCTGCGATCCGAGCGTGCCGGGCTTCCGCCGCTCGCGCCCCTGGCAGGTGAGCTATATCGCGCTCGACGATCCCAAGCGCATCTTCGATTTCCTCGCCTCGACCAAGCGGCTGGAACTGCCGCGCGCCTCCTGGGTCGAGCCGTCGGGCCTCTTCCAGCACCGTGCCGAGATGACGGTGGTCAATCTCGTCAACCAGAGCGACCCGACCACGGATATCGAAAAGGCCGACCGCATCTGGCTGCAGACCTGGATGCATCGCAATGCCGATCTCGTCGCCCGCGACGGCACCTATCCCTTCCTGCAGGAGGCGATCCGCACCGTGGCGTCGACCGGCGAGATCAAGGTGGGGGAGGTCGCCCCCGACCGGCGCTTCCAGTTGGTGCGCGCGGCCCCCGATCATCCGGATCAATGGCTGGTCAACCGCCTGATTTCACAGATGGTTCCCTATGACTTCGTGTCCCGCTTCGTCTTCGACAAGCAGGGGTTTTACGCGGCCTACGAGCACTACAGCGAAAAGTTCCGCGAATATGTTGTGGCGACGTTGACGCGGACCTATCTGCAAGACAAGGCTGCTTTCCGCAGGAAACTGTTCGGCATCAGAGAGGACGACGCCAATGCTTGACCCGATCGTCGCGTTTTTCCAACGCATCTTCGCGGCCATCGGCCGGGGCATCGGCCTCGTGATCGCCTGGATCCTCTGGCCGTTCATCACGGCTGCGAACTGGTACAAGGCGCGCAGCTGGATCATTAAGGGGCCGATCGGCATCGGCCTTGTCCTGCTCTTCGCCTTCTATGCCTACTTCATCTGGCAGACGCAGGTCTGGAGCGGTTTCAACCCGGATTACATCAACAGCTACAATCTCGCCCAGCGCAAGCAGGATGCCGGCGTCACCACATCCGGCGGGGCCGCCACTACGCCTGTAACGGGTGAAGTGGCCGAGCCGGAGCCAAAAACCTGCGTGCGCTCGGCGATCGTCGATGTCACGGCCGATCTCATCGATTTCAACGTGAACCAGAATGCCTGGATCTCCTCCATGCTGCTCTACAAGCTCGGCCTTTTCGGGCTGGACTGGGAAGACACGCCCTGGATGGACAACAAGGCCGCCTTCCAGCGCGGCGTGAACCAGACGATCCGCCGCACCGCCGTGGAACTCGTGGACGCGCTCGGCCGTGTGCGCGGCACGTCCGGCATCAATTCGGACCTGCAGCGCGCGCGTGGCAACATGCAGTTCGACGAGGAGACCTGGTATTTCGGCTCGGATTCGCTGCTGCCCAAGACCCCGACGCCGAACTACTATCGCACGGCGATGGCGGACCTGCGCAAGTTCAACACCGCGCTCGAATCCTGTGAGGCGATCTTCGACGGCCGCTCGGACAACCTGATCGAATTCCTCGACCGCATCTCCAACGACATCGGCTCCACCTCCGCCATCATCCGTGAGCGCTCGGAGTTCCACAACGGCGGCTGGTTCGATACGCGCGCGGATGACCGCTTCTGGTTCGCCTATGGCCAGCTCTACGGCTATTACGGCATCCTGTCCGCTGCCGGTGCCGATTTCGACGCCGTCATCAAGGCGCGCGGCATCGAGCCGCTCTGGACGGAAAGCATCAAGCAGCTGCGCTCGGCGCTGAAAATACAGCCGGCGATCATCTCGAACGGTCGCGAGGACGGCTGGATCATGCCGACGCATCTGGCCACGATGGGCTTCTATATCCTGCGCGTGCGGTCGAACCTGGTGGAGATGAGGGACGTGCTGGCGCGGTAAATAAGAGGGAGTTGCGAATAGCGAATAGGAAAAATCCCGTTCGCTATTTGCCATTCGCTATTCGCTGTTTTTGGGAGGAAACACCGCATGGCCGACGTAAAATCCGATATCGAAATCGCCCGCGCCGCCAAGAAGAAGCCGATCCTGGAAATCGGCGCCAAACTTGGCATTCCCGCCGAACACCTGCTGCCCTACGGCCATGACAAGGCGAAGATCAGTGCAGAGTTCATCGCCGAACAGAAGGGCAAGAAGAACGGCAAGCTGATCCTCGTCACCGCGATCAACCCGACGCCGGCGGGCGAGGGCAAGACGACCACGACGGTCGGCCTTGGTGACGGCCTCAACCGCATCGGCAAGAAGGCGATCACCTGCATCCGCGAGGCGTCGCTCGGTCCGTGCTTCGGCGTGAAGGGCGGGGCGGCCGGCGGCGGTTATGCGCAGGTCGTGCCGATGGAGGACATGAACCTCCATTTCACCGGCGATTTCCACGCCATCACCTCGGCGCATAACCTGCTGTCGGCGCTGATCGACAATCACATCTACTGGGGCAACGAGCAGAACATCGATATCAGGCGCATCGCCTGGCGGCGCGTCATGGACATGAACGACCGGGCGCTTCGCCACATCGTCGCCTCTCTCGGCGGCGTCGCCAACGGATATCCGCGCGAGACGGGTTTCGATATCACGGTCGCCTCGGAGGTGATGGCGATCCTCTGCCTTTCCACCGATCTCAAGGATCTCGAAAAGCGCCTCGGCAACATCATCATCGGCTATCGCCGCGATAAGTCTCCGGTCTTTGCCCGCGATATCAAGGCCGATGGCGCGATGACCGTTCTGCTGAAAGACGCCATGCAGCCGAACCTCGTGCAGACGCTGGAGAACAATCCAGCCTTCGTGCATGGCGGCCCCTTCGCCAACATCGCCCATGGCTGCAATTCCGTCATCGCCACCACGACGGCGCTGAAGCTCGCCGATTACGTGGTGACGGAGGCCGGCTTCGGGGCAGATCTCGGCGCGGAAAAGTTCTTCGACATCAAGTGCCGCAAGGCGGGGCTGAAGCCGGATGCGGCCGTGATCGTCGCCACCGTGCGTGCCATGAAGATGAATGGCGGTGTCAAGAAGGACGAACTCGGGAAGGAGAATGTCGAAGCTGTGAAGAAGGGCTGCGCCAATCTCGGCCGGCATGTGCAGAACGTCAAGAAGTTCGGCATGCCCGTCGTCGTGGCCATCAACCATTTTACGTCCGATACGGAGCTTGAAATCCAGGCGGTGAAGGATTTTGTCGCGACCCTCGGTGCGGAGGCGATTCTGTGCAAGCACTGGGCCGAGGGCTCCGCCGGTATCGAGCCGCTGGCCCGCAAGATCGTCGAGCTTGCCGAATCCGGCCTGTCGCAGTTTTCGCCGCTCTATCCGGATGCCATGCCGCTGTTCCAGAAGATCGAGACGATCGCCAAGGACATCTATCATGCCGGGGAGGTCATCGCCGACAAATCCGTGCGCGACCAGTTGCGCGTCTGGGAGGAGCAGGGCTACGGCAACCTGCCGGTCTGCATGGCCAAGACGCAATATTCCTTCTCGACCGACCCGAACCTGCGCGGCGCGCCGTCCGGCCACACGGTGCCGGTGCGCGAGGTCCGGCTATCGGCCGGCGCGGGTTTCGTCGTCGTCATCACCGGCGAGATCATGACTATGCCCGGCCTGCCGAAGGTGCCGTCGTCGGAGAAGATTTATCTCAACGAGCAGGGCTATATTGAGGGGCTTTTCTGAGCTGCTCGAAGGTTGCTGCCTTAGGCTATGCCTTCGCTTCCATCATGGTCGGGCTTGACCCGACCATCCACGCTCCGTGTGCGATAGTGGATCCTCGGCTCGAGGCCGAGGATGACGTCAGAGAGGAGGAGGGCTCCCCGTCAACGCTCGTCAACTTACGAGGCTGGCCTCACGCCGCGCTTACGCCCGGCCCAGGAAGTCCAGCTTGCCGACGGCGACGCCGTTGTGGCGCAGGATCGCGTAGGCCATGCTCAGGTGGAAGTAGAAGTTCGGCAGGACGAAGGTGAGGAGGTACTCCTTGCCGGAGGAGCTGAGCTCGCCGCCGCGCGTCTTGACCGTCACGGTGCGTTCGGCCGCGCCCTCGAAGGCGGATTCCTGCATGGCGGCGAGATAGTCCGTCGTCTTCCGAATGCGCGCGCGCAGGTCGACCAGCGTCACCTCGTCATCGGCGAAGCTCGGCGCTTCCGTGCCGGTGAGGCGGCCGGCGGCTGCCTTTGCGGTGTCGCTGAGGCGTTGAATCTGGCCGGCAAGCGAAAGCATGTCGGGTGCCAGGCGCGCATTGACGAGGATTTCCGGCTTGATCTTCTTCTCCTCGGCAAAGGCCTCGGCCTTGTCGAGCAGTCTGGTGAGCACGGCAAAACCGCGCTGCAGGGTCGGGATGGTGAGTTCGTAGGCGGAAATCGACATGGAAGGGCCCTTTGAAGGATGAAACGGCGAGTGACGCGCTACAGATAGGAAGCGGCCTGCCTCCTTACCAGCAGTAGCGATAGCCGCCGCGCCGTTCCTTCACGTCGAGATGCAGATGGTTCTGGTGGGCGGCGTCGCTGCCGGGATCGAGCACCGTCGTAAAGTAGAGGCAGGCGGCCTCGGTAATGGCGCGCTGGAAGGCGCCCTCCAGCGTCGGCTCCTTGTCCGCAGGGCGGATGGTGATGGTCTTGCCGCTTTTCAGGGTGAAGCCGGCAATATCGAGCGCGTTGCCAAAGGCATGTTCGGAGATCTTGCCCTCCTCGGCGCCGTTGCGGTTCTTGCAGACATAGGCGGAGGCCTGCGAGAGGACCGTGATCGTCTCGCCGGGCATCGCCGCTTCCAGCGAGGGTTTGACAGATCCATCCAGCCAGCGGCCGACCTGCAGGGCCGTCTCGCAGCGCACCGTCGCTTCCGGCTCCACCTTCACGCCGCCGGGAAGCGCCTTGAGCAGTACCGGTTTATCGATGCCGCAGGCCGCACCGTCATTGACGACGGGCGCCTCCTCGAAGGTCACGCCAAGGGTTTTGAGCTCCGCCCGGCAAGCTGCTTCCGCCTTCGCGTCCTCATGCGGGCGCTGCGCTGCCTTCTCAGCCTCTGCAGTGGCTTTCTTTTCCGCTTCCGCCTTGGCGTCGTCCTGTGCCTTGCGCTCGGCATCCTCTTTCACCGACGTATCCGGTGCGGTTTCGGCATCCTTGCTCGCTTTGTCCTCGGTTTTCTGCTCGGGCCGGGATACGGGCAGCGGGCCGTCCTTCGGCAGGTCGGCGGCACTGGCGAGAAGCGGAATGGTGAGGATGAGGAGGAGGGCGCGGCGATGTGCGATGGGTCGGTCTCCCGGCTGACAAGGTCAGTAGGGAAACGCCGTTCGACGAAATTGGTTGCCGGCGATGTGCTAGATGCCGGCGCCGTGCACGATTTCCATCGTTAGATCGCAGCGCGTAGCACAGTCGTCGACGATGGTGCGAACTTTCTCGATCAGGTGGATGTTGTCACCCGCATCGTTGTCGCCGATGAGATCGAGGAAGAAGCCGGCCATGGTGCGGGCTTCCTCTGCGGTTTGCGGTTCGTGCTGGTAGATGGCGTCGAAGACATGCGCGATCTGGCCGTCGAGCTCCTTGAACTCGGGGGTTTCGTAGTCTTCCAATGTGCCCGCGAGCCGGCGCTGCATCTCGCGGAACTCTTCGACCATGACATCGACCATAGGGTATTTGCCTTGATTCTAATGTTCCAGGCCGCGGGGATTAGCACATGCTCACCCAATGAGCAAATATCGCGATATGGCGAATTTCGCGAGCTTGACAATTTGTTGCGTGTTGATCTCGCAACGAGCAGGATTGATAAAGCTAGAAGCGCTTTGGCCGCAATTTCCGGCAAGGCGGCCCATTCCCGTAATCGCTCTTGCACGGCGTCCTACTTCACGCTAACACTCCAGGCCATGGAAAAGATGATCAACATTGCTGGTTGGTGGTGGGCTCGCTGAGGCGGCCTTGACCAGTCATGCGTGATTGAGACGACAAGCCGCCCGGAAGTTTCGAGGCGGCTTTTTTGTTTTCAGCCGCCTCGAACCGGGCCTGAAACGGAGTTGGGGAATGGCGACGAGAATACTGGAAGACGGCGGCGAAGCCTATGAAACCAAGGGTGGCGTGACCGTCACCCGTCGCCGCCGCGCGGCGGATTATGCAAATGCGATCTCCGCCTATATCGACAAGCTCGATGAGCGGCGGGGCGCCGTCTTCTCCTCGAACTACGAATATCCCGGCCGCTACACGCGCTGGGACACCGCCGTCGTCGATCCGCCGCTCGCCATCTCCTCCTTCGGCCGCTCCGTCTGGATCGAAGCCTACAATGGCCGCGGCGAGGTGCTGCTGGACTTTATCGCCGAGCGTCTGGCCCATGTGCCGGAGCTGAAGCTCGGCGCGCGCACCTCCACACGGCTCGATCTCGACGTGAAGCTGCCCGAGCGGGTCTTCACCGAGGAAGAACGCTCCAAGATGCCAACGGTGTTCACGGTGCTGCGCGCCGTGACGGACCTGTTCCATTCCGATCAGGATGCGAGCCTCGGCCTCTACGGTGCCTTTGGCTACGATCTCGCCTTCCAATTCGACGCCATCGACCTGAAGCTGAAGCGGCCGGACGACCAGCGCGACATGGTGCTCTTCCTGCCGGATGAAATCCTCGTCGTCGACCACTATGCCGCCAAGGCCTGGATCGACCGCTACGACTTTACGAAGGACGGCCTTTCGACCGAAGGCAAGGGCGAGACCATCGCGTCCGAACCGTTCCAGACCGTTGACGTCATCCCGCCGCATGGCGATCACCGCCCCGGCGAGTATGCCGAGCTGGTCGTCAAGGCGAAGGAAAGTTTCCGGCGCGGCGATCTCTTCGAGGTGGTGCCGGGCCAGAAATTCTTCGAGCGCTGCGAAAGCAAGCCGTCGGAAATCTCCCGCCGTCTCAAGGCGATCAATCCGTCGCCCTATTCGTTCTTCATCAATCTCGGCAACCAGGAATATCTCGTCGGCGCCTCGCCGGAAATGTTCGTGCGCGTGTCGGGCCGCCGCATCGAGACCTGCCCGATTTCGGGCACGATCAAGCGCGGCGACGATCCGATCGCCGACTCGGAGCAGATCTTGAAGCTCCTGAACTCGAAGAAGGATGAATCCGAGCTCACCATGTGCTCGGACGTCGACCGCAACGACAAGAGCCGCGTCTGCGAACCCGGCTCGGTGAAGGTCATCGGCCGTCGGCAGATCGAGATGTATTCGCGCCTCATCCACACGGTCGATCATATCGAGGGCCGCCTGCGTGACGACATGGATGCCTTCGACGGCTTCCTGTCGCATGCCTGGGCTGTGACGGTAACGGGCGCGCCAAAACTCTGGGCAATGCGCTTCATCGAGGCGCATGAAAAGAGCCCGCGCGCGTGGTATGGTGGGGCGATCGGCATGGTCGGCTTCAACGGCGACATGAACACCGGCCTGACGCTGCGAACCATCCGCATCAAGGACGGCATTGCCGAGGTGCGCGCCGGCGCGACCCTGCTCTACGATTCCAACCCGGACGAAGAAGAAGCCGAAACCGAACTGAAGGCCTCCGCCATGATCGCAGCCATCCGCGACGCCAAGTCGGGCAATTCCGCAAAGAGCCAGCGCGACGTTGCGTCGGTCGGTGCCGGGGTCAAGATCCTGCTCGTCGACCACGAGGACAGCTTCGTCCACACGCTCGCCAACTATTTCCGTCAGACAGGCGCCGACGTGACGACCGTGCGCACGCCGGTGCCGGAAGAAATCTTCGACCGGATCAAGCCCGATCTCGTCGTTCTCTCGCCCGGTCCTGGCAGCCCGAAGGATTTCGACTGCAAGGCGACGATCAAGAAGGCGCGCGCCCGCAACCTGCCGATCTTCGGCGTCTGCCTCGGCCTGCAGGCGCTGGCGGAGGCCTATGGCGGCGATCTGCGCCAGCTCGCCATCCCCATGCACGGCAAGCCCTCGCGCATCCGCGTGCTGGAGCCGGGCATCGTGTTCTCCGGCCTCGGCAAGGAAGTGACGGTCGGCCGTTACCACTCGATCTTTGCCGACCCCTCGACCCTGCCGCGTGATTTCATCATCACGGCGGAAAGCGAGGACGGCACGATCATGGGCATCGAACATTCAAGCGAGCCGGTCGCCGCGGTGCAGTTCCATCCCGAATCCATCATGACGCTCGGCCAGGATGCCGGCATGCGCATGATCGAGAACGTGGTGGCGCATCTTTCGAAAAAAGCGAAGGTCAAAGCCGCCTGAGGCTTTGACAAAACGGCCGAACTGGCCGATAGGGACTTCAAGAGAAAACCGCGTGCACGTCCCCGTGCGCGCGGTTTTGCGTTGATGGGCCAGGCTTTTTGCAACTCGTTTGCATGCGCATGGAGAGCGTTATGGAAAACACGGATAGCAGCACGGTCAAGCGGCTGGCCCTTTGGGGCATCCCCTTGTCATTGGGCGTGATGGGGCTGAAGCTCGTTGCCTGGTGGGTGACGGGTTCGGTGGCGCTTTTGTCGGACGGCATGGAATCGACCGTCAATGTGGTGGCGGCCATCGTCGCCTTCGCCGCGATCAGTTATGCGGCCAAGCCTGCCGACACGACGCATCCCTTCGGTCATCACAAGGCCGAATATCTTTCGGCGGTTCTGGAGGGCGTGCTGATCGTTGTTGCGGCGCTGCTCATCGTGAAGGAGGCCCTGCCGGCCGTCTTCGCGCCGACCGCCATGGAAGCGCCGGTGCTGGGCCTTGCGATCAACTTTCTGGCCGGTGCGATCAATGCGCTCTGGGCCTATGTGCTGATCCGCGCCGGCCGCCGTTATCGTTCGCCGGCGCTGTCGGCGGATGGGCAGCACATTCTCTCCGATGTCGTCACCTCGGCGGGCGTGCTCGTCGGCCTCGTGCTGGCCATCCTGACGGGGTATGCGGTGCTCGACCCCTTGCTGGCCGTGCTCGTTGCGCTCAACATTCTCTATCAGGGCTGGAAGGTCATTACCCATTCGGTCGATGGCCTGATGGATCACGCGGTTGAGCCGGGTGAAGCGGAGGCCATCAAGGCTGCAATCGCAGCCCATGGCGCGGGCTCGCTCGGTGTGCATGATCTGAAGACCCGGCGGGCGGGATCGGCCACCTTCGTCGATTTCCACCTCGTCGTGCCGGCGGCGATGCCGGTCGGGCAGGCGCACGAGATCTGCGACCGGCTGGAGGAGTCGATCGTCGCCGTACAGCCCGGTGCGCAGATCGCCATCCATGTCGAGCCGGAAACCGAAAAGGCGCATGGCATCAGGGTCAAGATCGAAAGGGTTTTACGATGAGCAAGACGGACGTTTCAGGCCTTTCCCAGCTGGGGCAGAAGGTCGATCTCCCCACGGACCCGGATACGGCGGTGCTGGAGCGCGTGCCGAGCGGCCATGCCGGCACGGATTTCGTCGTGCGCTTCACCGCACCCGAATTCACTTCGCTCTGCCCGATGACCGGCCAGCCGGATTTCGCGCATATCGTCATCGATTACATTCCGAACGGCTGGCTGGTCGAATCGAAGTCGCTGAAGCTCTATCTGCATTCCTTCCGCAATCACGGTGCCTTCCACGAGGATTGCACCATCGACATCGCCAAGCGGCTCGTCGACCTGTTGGAGCCGAAATGGCTGCGTATCGGCGCCTATTGGTATCCGCGCGGCGGCATCCCAATCGACGTTTTCTGGCAGACCGGGGCGGCACCCGAGGGCGCATGGATCCCCGAACAGGGCGTGCAGCCCTATCGCGGCCGCGGCTGACCGGCGCCATTTACCGTGTTTTCCGGTCATGTCGGCGGGCTCTATCGCCCTCTATCGGTTTTGTTGCATTGTCTTGGCCAGTGAGTCGCATTATCTGACAGCGACCAAGACTATTCTGACGACAAATCCGGAGACTTTGGATGAGCGACGAGGACGACAAGAAGACGGAACTGCCCCTGGGCAAGGAAACGGAGGCGAACCTTTTCAAGTCGCGTTCGATCTTCATCTATGGGCCGATCAACCAGGAGCTGGCGCAGAAGGTCTGCTCGCAGCTCGTAGCGCTTGCCGCCGCCAGCGACGAAGACATCCGCATCTACGTCAATTCGCCGGGCGGTCATGTCGAATCGGGCGATTCGATCCATGACATGATCAAGTTCATCAAGCCGAAGGTCTGGATGATCGGTTCCGGTTGGGTCGCCTCCGCCGGTGCGCTGATCTATGTCGCCGCGCCCAAGGAACGGCGCCTTTGCCTGCCCAACACCCGCTTCCTGCTGCACCAACCGTCGGGCGGCACCCGCGGCATGGCATCGGACATCGAGATCCAGGCGCGTGAAATCATCAAGATGAACGAGCGCCTGAACAAGATTTTCGCCGACGCCACCGGCCAGCCGATCGAAAAGATCGCCAAGGACACGGACCGCGACTACTGGCTCTCCGCCGAGGAAGCCAAGGGCTATGGCCTCGTTTCCCGCATCGTGACCTCGCAGGCCGATATCTAAGCGGCTGCGTTTTCGCTGGATCGAGAACCCTCCGCCTCCGGGCGGAGGGTTTTTTATTGTTTGCGGCGCGAGAACGGATCGCGTGGATCGTTGTTGCCGATCGAGCGCTCGTAAAGACACTGGGTCTTGTAGTCGCTGACGGCGCCGTAGAGGCGGGTGCAATAGGCGTTGTCCTCGATCGTCTGGGGCGAGGGCGGCGTCATGCATCCGGCAAGGAGCGCGAGGGGGATAAGGGAAAGATACTTCATCATCGTCCGCCTAAGCTGCGTGCTTTGATTGTCCGCGTCAATTGTGTCTTTTAATGAACGATGCGGCAGGTATCAAAGTTTCAGGCGGCGGGCGCTTGCGCTTTCATTATCCCGCCGGTATAGACGGCCTATGTTGAAGACCAGCGCACAGATCATCGAACGCGTTTCCCGTGGCAGCACTGCTGTCGCGGAGCGTTCGCGCGGCTTCTCCTCGCTTCTTCTTCTCGGCCTTACGCGCGGTTGCCGGGTTCGCTGAGGAGCGCCCGGCGGCCGACAAAGCCCGCCCGGCAATAGCTCCTCGTTTCACCCCCAGTGTATGAATTCCGGTGCATTCGCGCTCGTTAGGCGCTATGACGCTTTCGCGAATGCCGGGATGACGAAGAGACGAAGCAATGATTTTGAAGACCCATTCTCCCAAGCAGGGCATGCCTGAAGCCGCAACCAAGTATCAGCCCTATCCCACGATCAACATTCCCGACCGCACCTGGCCTGGCAAGGTGATCGACAAGGCGCCGATCTGGTGTTCGGTCGACCTGCGCGACGGCAACCAGTCGCTGATCAACCCGATGGGCCACGACCGCAAGGCCCGCATGTTCCAGCTGTTGCTTGACATGGGCTTCAAGGAAATCGAGATCGGTTTCCCCTCCGCGTCGCAGACCGACTTCGATTTCGCCCGCTGGTGCGTCGAGCAGGGCAACGTGCCGCAGGACGTCTCGCTGCAGGTTTTGGTGCAGTGCCGTCCGGAGCTGATCACCCGCACCTTCGAGGCGCTGGAAGGCGCGCATAACCCGATTATCCACTTCTACAATTCGACGAGCGAGTTGCAGCGCCGGGTGGTCTTCGCCAAGGATGTCCACGGCATCAAGCAGATCGCGACCGACGCCGCCAAGATGATCACCGACATGGCCGCCAAGGCCGGCGGCGGCTACCGCTTCGAATATTCGCCGGAAAGCTTCACCGGCACCGAGCTGGAAGTGGCGCTGGAAATTTGCAACGCGGTCGTCGAGATCGTGAAGCCGACGGCGGACAACAAGCTGATCCTGAACCTGCCCTCGACCGTCGAGATGGCGACGCCGAACATCTATGCCGACCAGATCGAGTGGATGTGCCGCAACATCGACAACCGCGAGAACGTCATCATCTCGCTGCATCCGCACAACGACCGCGGCACCGGCATCGCTGCGACGGAACTCGGCCTGATGGCGGGTGCCGACCGCGTCGAAGGCACGCTGTTCGGCAATGGCGAGCGCACCGGCAATGTCGACGTCGTCACGCTGGCGCTCAACATGTACACGCAGGGCGTCGATCCCAAGCTCGACTGCTCCGATATCGAGCGCATCAAGTCGGTCTATGAATATTCCAACGAGATGGCCATTCCCGAGCGCCACCCCTATGTCGGCGAGCTGGTCTATACGGCCTTCTCCGGCTCGCACCAGGACGCCATCAACAAGGGCATGAAGGCGATCAGGCAAGCCAACAAGCCTTTGTGGGAAGTGCCCTATCTGCCGATCGACCCGCAGGACGTCGGCCGCTCCTACGAGGCGATCATCCGCATCAACTCGCAGTCCGGCAAGGGTGGCATCGCCTATATCCTTCAGGAAGACTACGGCATCAACCTGCCGCGCAACCTGCAGGTCGAGTTTCGCGACGAGATCCAGCGTATCACGGATGAAGAGGGCGTCGAACTGCCGGCCAAGCGCATCCATGAGAGCTTCATGGAGCGTTACGTCACGCAGCCGGGCACGCGCCTGCGCTTCGTCGATCACCACACCTATCCGGACGAAAGCGGCCAGAAGGGCTCGCGCATCGTTGCCGCGGAAGTCACCGATGGCGGCGAGACGAAGCGCATCGAGGGCAAGGGCACCGGCCCGATCGACGGCTTCATCAATGCTCTGTCGATCTATCTCGGCATTCCGATGTCGGTGGCCGACTATTCCGAGCATTCGCTCCAGCAGGGCTCGAATGCGGCGGCCATCGCCTATGTCGAAGTCGTGCATCCCGGCGGCAAGCTGTTCGGCGTCGGCATCAACACCAACATCGTGACGGCCTCGCTCGAAGCCATCGTCTCGGCCGCCAACCGCGTGCTCGCGACGCGCGGCTGATCGTAACGCCTTTCAAAACAAAGCCCGGTAGCGAACGCTTCCGGGCTTTTTCGTTTGGGCTTGCGGAAAGCCTATCCGGCAAACAGTGCCGTCGCGGTGAGGACATAAAGCACCGCCACCCCCACGACAATCGTCACCACCCGCTTGCTCTTCGCGAAGGCGGCGGTCAGGAGAAGCGCGTAGTAGATCGAATTGAGCGTGATCCAGAGCGCGAAGGTCGACAGCGGCCATGGCGTGGTGACGGCAGAGATCGCCGGCGGGATCTGGGTCATCAGATTGCTGCCCAGCACGCAGAACACCACGACACGGCGATGCTCCATAATGTGGTTGTCGAGTGTGTTCTTTTCGGTCGCCTTCGGGAAAACCTGTGTGGCGGCAAAATAGTAGAGCAGGGCGACGACCGCGACCGCATAGGCGATGATGTAGTTGACCTCGGCCATGTCGCGATAGGCCCAGGCATTCATCCAGAAGGTGATGAGATCGACCAGAAGCAGCAGGCCGAAGAGCGGCGCGACAATGCCAATCTTGCGTTGTTGGCGCTCGTCATAGGCGCGCGAGAAGCCGGAGGCGACCTCGACGACGGCAAGGCCCAGCAAGAGGCCGTAAAAGGCGAACATGAAACCGAAGGCATCGCTCATTCCACTCTCCCCAATATCAAACCCTCATGGACGATCACAGCGGCGGCCACAAGTGGCCTGTGGACGGACGCGGCGCAGGACTTGGCCAAAGTTGGGGTGTGATCGGAGGGGAGATGGGGGTGCCGAAACACGGAAGGCGCATGGGCGCGGCGGAGGCGTAGCTCTGCCGTCCTGGTATGCGTCGGTTGCTCAGATGCTCGTGGAAACCGCTTCCGCGATGCGCTCGAGATTGGGGTCCGCCGACGGGCCGACCACGACGTAGGAAGCCTTGCCCTGCTGCCATGAGACGAGACCGATGTCGTTGCGCATGCTTTCGGCCAGCGTCGTCCTGCCTTCGAACGGGTCGCTTTGCAGAAAACAGATGGCGAAGATTTCGTTTTCGGCATCGCGATACAGCAGCTGTGCCGTCGGCTTGCCGCCGGCCACAAGCAGGCGCGCGCCTTCGAATTTCAGGTTCTGGCCGGATAGATCGGGCAGGTTGAAGGGCACGCCGGTGCTGGCCGACAGCCATTCCACGATATGCGCCTGCTCGCTCGCGGGCACTTCCACGAGATGGCGCGTCTGGCGGGCATAAATGCGGTGATAGTCCGCGATATCGTCCAGCCAGGTGCGCGGTGCGGCGGCAATCTGCAGCGGTGCGTCGGTGTCCTGCTGCTCGGAGATCAGATAGCCGGCAACACCGCCCGCCATGAAGATCGCCAGCGATGCGGCCAGCGCCTGCGGCCAGAACGCGCTGCGGCGTGGCGCGGGCGTGGCGGCGACCGGAATGCCGGCGATGCCAAGCTTCGGCGCTTCGTCGTCATCGCCGGCGCGGGCTTCCTTGATGTTGCGCACGAGATCGAGCGGGATCGGCTCCTGCAACATGCGCTCGAAGGCGCGCGCGCCGAACTCGCTGCCGAGCTTCAGCTTTTCGAAGACCGCGCGCGCATCGTCGTCCTGCGCGAGGATTTCGTCGATTTCGTTCATTTCCGCTTTTGGCAGTTGCCCATCGAGATAGGCCGACAGCCGCACTTCGATCGGAAGACCCTGTGTGCTTTCCACGCTCAGGCCCTCCTTTCCGTCTGCTCGGAGATCATGGCCGCCAGCCGGATGCGGGCCGCCGAAAGCCGGCTCATCACGGTGCCGATCGGAATGCCGAGAATATCGGCGGCGTCGCGATAGCTATGGCCTTCCACATTCACCAGAAGAAAAACGCTGGAAAGGCCCTCGGGCATGGTCATGATCAACTTGTGCAACTGTTTGGCATAGACCGCTTTGTCGGCCGATGCCTCGATGTGAAGAGTATCCTGCTCGGCGACATCTACCGTGCCTTGGCCTGTGCGGACCTTTCGCTTGCGGATCTCGTCCACCCACAGATTGCGTGTCATGGCATAAACCCAGCTTTCCAGCCGGCCTTCCCCGTTCCAGAGATGAGCCCGTGTGATGGCTCTTTCGCAAGCCTCCTGCACGAGATCGTCCGCATCGCTGCTGTTGCGCGTCAGCGTCATGGCAAAACGACGCAACTTAGGCAGCAGATTGACCAATTCTCGCCGGAACTCATTCGATTCTGCCGTCGGACGCATTGCTTTTCCAAGGAAACGTTCGGGATCAAAACTCTATTCGCTCCCTGAGGTGAAGCGACCGCCTGATATGAAACATTCTTCCTAGGGTCTGCAAGCATGAACGGCATCCCTGAGCGCAGTTTCCCGCGTTCCTCAACGATTGATCGTGATGTGATGGGCGCCGTCCCGGTTTCGGACGGCGCCTGACGGCAGGTCAGTAGGTGGTGCGCTCGCCGCCGAGCGACTGGAGAAGGGCGCGGTAGGCCCAGGTATTCTCGCCGCCGCGGTCGCGGATTTCGACGAGCTGGACGCGCGCACCCTCGATGTCGCCCTGTTCGATCAGGGCCTGGCCCATATAGGAGCGGGCGAGGATATAGTTCTCGTCCTTTTGCAGCGCGCGCTTGTAGTAGCTCATGCCGAGCTCAATGTTGCCGAGCTTGCGGGTGTTGTAGCCCATATAGTTGAGGATGCGCGGGTCTTCCTGATTGTAGGCGGCGCGCAATGCCCGCAGCGCGTTCTCATGCTGGCCGGCATAGGCGAATTCGCGGGCGGCCGCATAGAGCTTGTCGTCGATCTCCCGCTCGGTCTTCTTCTGCTCTTCGGTCTTGGCCTTGTCGTCAGCCGGGGTCGTGCCTTCAGCCGGGGTGGTCTCGGCAGGCTTCATGTCCTCGGGCGCGACGCATTCCTTCTTTTCCGCGTTCCAGATCTTGCCGTCGGTGCAGGTTGTCGTCGTTTCCGTGGCGACCGGCGGCGTGGTGGTGTCGGAATCGGCGGCGCGCGCGGCCGACAGCGCCGTCAGCGCAACGGCGGCGCAGAATGAAAGCAGCATGGTGTGGCGAAGCATGGTCATGAGTTCCCTCTCGATCGGAATCTGCCGGACGCGGGCCGTCTCGAACGGCCGGCTTTCGGCAGACCGCTCTGAGAAGGACATACGGATGGGCTAGAGGATTTATTCGCTGGAAAGCGTCAGAAACGCGTGGTTTCAGCAAGCGTCAGCGCAAGGCCGTCCGGCGTCAGCGCGTAGCGCTCGCGCATGAGGTTCCAGTTTCCGGGTGCGCCCGCGATCGTGAAGAGATTGTAGCCCGCTGGCGGCTTGTGGCCGCCCGGTCCCTGCGAGGCCGAGGCGATGCCGACCACCGGAACCTGCTTCGTCTGGCCCGGTAGCCAGTGCACGGTGTTGAGGTGGGTATGGCCATGCAGCACGAGTTCCGCGCCGCCGGTGGAAATCGTCGCGGCGAAGCGGCGGATGCCGATCATGCGCTTGTGGAACGCGGTCGCACCACGGATCGGCGGATGGTGGATCATCACGACCCGGAAGAGCCCGGCCTCGCCGGCCGCCCGCAGCAGGTTGACGGTCTCGCGCGCCTGCCGGCTGCCGAAATAGCCCGACGCCGAGAAGGGGGGTGTCGCGATGGCCGTCGAGCAGCCGATGATCGCGACCTGCCCGCGGATGCGCAGATAGGGGAAGACATGCATGTCCTCTTCCCATTCGGCCGGGGCCGCATCGCCGCGCATATAGGGATACCAGGCGCGCGTCGTCTTCTCGTAGGCGCCGCGCACATAGGCGTCGTGGTTGCCCGGCACGACCGAGACATGGTCCGGCGTCCCGGCTTCCGGCAGCCATTTCTTGACCGCAGAGATTTCCAGCGAGGTGGCGAGGTTCACGAGATCGCCGGTGATCGCCAGATGGTCGGGATTTCGCCGTTCGATATCATCGAGCACGATGTCCAGCGTGTTGGTAAACAGATGGCGTCGGCGATTGCGGTGCCAATTGACGAAACCGGTGATCCGCTTGGAAAAAAGTTCGAGAAAGGTGAGGGCGGGCAGCGGACCGAGATGGACGTCCGATATATGGGCAAGTCTGAACATACCCCCCTCCTTAGAGCATAAGTCCGCATAGGGAAACGCGAAGCGCGTGGATATTCCCGAAGCTTCGGCCTGCAAGGCTTGATTTGGCCGAAAGGTTCCGGCGAAGTGCCGGAATGGAACAGGATATGCCGCCACCCGCTTCGCCACCGACCCGCAGTCTTGCGGCGCGCGTCATGACCCGTCTCGTGCATCTCTATTTTGCCGTGGATCGCGGCATGACGATGGGCGTGCGGGCGGCCTGTTTCGATGAGGCGGGCCGGGTCTTTCTCGTGCGCCACAGCTATGTGCCCGGCTGGCACCTGCCGGGCGGCGGCATCGAGCGGGGCGAGACGGCGCTGGAGGCCGTCGCGAAGGAAATCCGCGAGGAAGGCAATCTCGTGCTGCACGCGCCGCCGCAACTTCTGCAGGTCTATTTCAACAGGCAGACCAGCAAGCGCGATCACGTCCTGCTCTATCGCTGCGATGGCGTCACGCAGACCGCACCGCGTCCAAAAGACCACGAGATTGTCGAGGCCGGCTTCTTCGCGCTGGATGCCTTGCCCGCGGCCACCACCGCGGCGACCCGCCGGCGGCTGGAGGAAATCGCCGGGCGGGCCGCCTTCGCGGATGTCTGGTAGGCTCAGGCCGCCTTCAGCGCGTCGCGGCCGTGCGGCGTTGCCAGATGAATTTCCGGGCCGACGGGCACGATGCCGGTCGGATTGATCATCGTGTGGCTGCGGTAATAGTGCTCCTTGATGTGGCGCATGTTCACCGTCTCGGCGACGCCCTCCACCTGGTAGAGCTCGCGCAGATAGCCGTAGAGGTTCGGATAATCGGCGATGCGGCGGATGTTGCACTTGAAATGGCCGACATAGACGGGATCGAAGCGCACCAGTGTTGTGAAGAGCCGCCAGTCGGCCTCGGTGATCCGGTCGCCGGTGAGGTAGCGCCTGTTCGAAAGCCGGTCTTCCAGGCTGTCCAACATTTCGAACAGTGTGGTGACGCTGCCTTCATAGGCTTCCCGCGTCGTTGCAAAGCCGGCCTTGTAAACGCCGTTGTTGACGGTGTCGTAGATCCTGTCGTTCAGCGCATCGATCTCGGCGCGCAGGATTTCCGGGTAATAGTCGTCGCGCGAGCCGGTGAGGCCGTCGAAGGCCGAATTGAACATGCGGATGATCTCGGCCGATTCGTTGGAGACCATCCGGTTCAGTTTCTTGTCCCACAGCACCGGCACGGTCACGCGGCCGGAATAGTGCGGGTCGGCCTTGAGATAGACCTCATAGAGGGCGGAGGCGTTGAACAACGGATCGAGCGTGCCGCCGTTCTCGCCCTTGAACTCCCAGCTCTTGGCCAGCATCAGGGGATCGACGACGGAGACGCTGATCAGGTCTTCCAGTTTTTTCAATTTGCGGAAGATCAGCGTGCGGTGCGCCCAGGGACAGGCGAGCGACACATACAGGTGATAACGGCCGGCTTCGGCCGCAAAGCCGCCTTCGCCGGTCGGGCCGGGCGCGCCGTCCGGCGTGATCCAGTTGCGGAACTGCGAGACGGAGCGCTTGAAGTGCCCTTTCGTCGCTTTGGTATCGTACCAGACGTCGTGCCAGACGCCGTCAACAAGCATGCCCATAATGATCTCCTTTGTGGCCGGTCGCGGCCTGAACTTGCGTTCATAGATAGCGCATGGGCATGTGCTGGATAGGCGCTTTTTAGTGAACGGTGCGTTTTGCTCTTTGACAGACTGAAAATTTCTGCTATCCGCGCAGATCAGCACCGGCGCTCAAGCCGGCGAGGAAGACGATCGCATGTTCCACACGGGAAACCCACGACGACGCTGATGCTCCTGCTGCGCCCCCTTCGGCGGCGGCGCGATAACCCGCATCCCTAGCTTCGTATCCGGTTTCCTGATCTCATGAACATGCTCAAGCACGATATCGTCTACCTGACGGAAGATGCCTCCCACGACGCCGCCATCGAACATATCAACGAAGAAGCCTTCGGTCCCGGCCGGCATGTGCGTGCCGCAGCCCGCATCCGCGAGCAGGGGCCGCACGATCTGTCGCTCTCCTTCGTCTGCACGGATGACGGCGAGACGATCGCCTCGGTACGCATGACGCCGGTTCTGGCCGGCGGCGTGAAGGCGCATCTGCTCGGCCCGCTCGCAGTCCGCCCCTCGCATAAGAACCGGGGCATCGGCCGCGAATTGCTGCGCATCGCCTGCGCCGCCGCCAAGCGGAAGGGCTCGGAAGCTGTGGTGCTCGTCGGCGATCCGCCTTATTACGGTCCGCTCGGTTTCGAAAAGGTCGCTTGGAATGCGCTGGCCTTCCCCGGCCCGGTCGATCCCGCCCGCGTGCTCGTCATGCCCTTCGCGGAAGACACGCATGAGCGGCTGAAAGGCGTCATCGCCTGGCGGGCGGAGTGACGAGGGGAAAACCCCTCGTCTGTCAGAGCCTCAATCCTTGTGCTCCATGAAGCGGATGCGGTTCTGGAAGGGGTCGGTGACCGTCACTTCCAGCCGCGTGCCTTCGTCTTCGAGGCCGGGCTTCATATAGCGGTAGTCCTTGGCGATCAGTTCCTCCTGGAAGGCGCGGATGCCCTTCATATAGACGACCACGGTGCTGCCCGGTGTCGCATCGCCGGCATGTTCGGAAAGATGCAGGCGCAGTCCGGCGCGGGAGACCTGCGTATAGAGGGGGAAATTGTCGCCGTAGCGATGTTCCCAGTCGATCGAGAAGCCCAGGAAGCCGAGATAGAATTCGTGTGCCTTCGCGACGTCGAAAATCCGCATGATCGGCACGGCAAGCTCGAAGACCACACCGGCCGGCTCGGGTTTGGCCTCGATCTTTGCCGACAGGATGTTCCAGGTATCGACGCCGAACTGGCGGGCGACGATTTCCAGCGCTTCGCTGTGGTTGATCTTGGTGTTGCGGGCTGCAAGGGTTTCGCGCAGGGCTTTTGCCATGGCTTTGGCATCGCGATAATCGCGCATGTCCGTTCCTTTCGTTGCGGCGAAGTCCTCGTCAGTGCCCGCATTGCCGACGCCTTCGCCCACGATGAACGGTGGAGAAAGGGTTTCTCGGAGGCGTTCGCCATGCCTTGGAAAGGCGCGGGTCTGCCGGCCGCCTCCGGCCGTGGTGGAACCATAGCGCAGGCGAGGACGCTTTGAAAAGTCGCTTGTGTCATTCATCGAAAGGGCGGTGCGTGCTATGCTCGGTCGATTGCAGGAGGATCGGATGCGCAGGAACAGAGCTTTTTTCCCCGTTGTCGCCGTGATCATGGCAGGCGCTTTCGGTATGGCGGGTTGCACGACAGCTCCGCCCCGGGGGACCGGCACGCACTATTCCAGCTCCGAAGCGCAGCTCAGCGCGCATCAACGTAAGCAGCGGCTGCGCGCCGAACGAGGTGGCTACAAGCGGCTTTACCGGCCCAGCGATTGCCACCGGTCGGCGGTCGGCAAATGCAGCGGGTTCCCGACCTACAATCCGTCCTGACCGAAAATGCAGATCAAACGAAAAGGCCGCCCTCGAATGTTGGGGGCGGCCTTTTCGATTCCGGTCCGAACGCGTCAGGTCGAGAGGTATGACGAGATGATCGAGGCGATCTCGTCGTTGCCCGATCCGGACGAGGGTTCCGATATATCCGACGAGGTGTCGGTGAACGAGAAGCTCTGCGCCGAAGCACCGCCGGAGCCGGCCTGCGAAAGGGCGCTGATCTGCGACGAGGTCATGCTCGCCAGCTGGCCGGGCGTGAAGGCGCTGGCCTGTTCGGAGGTCAGGCCGGCGAGCGTAGCCGTGCTGAGGCCGGAGATGGCGTTGGAGCTCAGTGCGAGGATGTGATCGACCGAGAAGTGGCCGAAGTCGTCGGCGCCAAGCGCGGCCGCCTGCGTTGCCGTCAGTGCGCCGACCTGATCGGCCGAGAGCGCGCCGATCTGCGTGGCGCTGAGCGCCGCCATCTGGCTGTAGCTCAATGCGGCAAGCTGGGTCTTGCTGAGCGCAGCGACGTTCTCGGTGGAGAGCGAGCCCATGGCGGCGGAGGAGAGACCTTTGAGGGCCGCGGGACTGATCGCGGCGAGTTCGTCGGCCGAGATCGTCTGCATCTGGGCAGTCGTCAGGCCAGCGAGGCCGGAGACGCTGAGGGCCCCGATCTGCGCGACCGAGAAGGCTTCCAGCTGTGTGACGCTAAGCGCGCCGATCTGACTGCTCGTCAGGCCTGAGATCGCGCCGGTGCTGAGCGCCTCGATTTCCGCGTCGGACAGGGTCGAGAGATAGCTGGCCGGCAGGCCGCGGATGGCGGTGGAGCCGATGGCCGAGAGCTTGGCCAGCGAGAGCGTATCGAGCGCCTGCGTCGAGAGGCCAGCCAGTGCGCCGGAGCTGAGCGATGCGACCTGTGTCGAAGATAGCGCTTCGGCCTGTTCCTGCGTCAGGGCCGCGGCTTGCGAGCCTGTGAGACCTGCGATCCCGTGGGCGCTGAAGGCGGCGATCTGTGCTGCCGTCAGGGCGGCGATGTCGTCAACGCCAAGCGTGCCGATCTGGCGGGAGCCGAGGGCGGCAAGCTGCGCCGTGGAAAGCCCGGCGATCTGGCTTGTGCTGAGCGCATCGATCTGGCTCGTCGACAGGCCGGCGAAACCGGCGGGGCTGAGGGCTGCGATCTGTTCGGCGCTGAAGCCTGACAGGATCGAGGCAGGCAGGCCCGACATGGCGATCGAGCTTATGGCACTCATGTCGGCGGTCGAGAAGGTGCGCAGCTGGTCGGCGGTGAAGGCCGAAAGCTGGCGGGCGGTGAGCGCGCCGACCTGCGCGCTGGTCAGCGCCTCGACCTGATCGTTGCTAAGGGCCGCGATCTGGTCGCTGGCAAGGCCGGAAATGCCGGACGGGCTCATTGCCGCGATCTGGCTCTCGGTCAGGGCATGGAGCGCAGCGGTCGAGAGGCCGGCCACGGCGCGCGAGCTGATCGCGGCCATGTCGTCGTTGGAAAACTGCGCAAGGTCATCCGTGCTGAGCGCGCCGATCTGCGTGGAGCTGAGCACGGCGACCTGCGTGCTGGTCAGCGCCTCGGCCTGATCGGGCGCAAGGGCCGCCACCTGGCCGGTCGAAAGGGCTGCAACACCGGCGGTGCCGAGCGCAGCGATCTGCGCGGGCGAAAGCAGCGCGATATCGTCCGTGCCGAGGCCGCTGACCTGGGCGGAGCCGAACGCGGCGAGCTGGGTCGTCGTCAGGGCTTCGAGCTGTAGGGAGCTCAAGGCGTTGACCTGCGTGCTCGTCAGGCCCGAACCGTTGATCTCGGCGATCTGCGCCGTCGTCAGGACGGCGATCATCGCGGTTGAGAGGCCAGCGACCGCGCTGGAGCTGATCGCGCCGATTTCGCGGGCGGTGAAGGTCTCGATCGTGTCGGTGTGGAAGGCGGCGATCTGCGTCGATTTGAACGCTGCGATCTGCGTGCTGGTCAGCGCCTCCGCCTGCGCGGTGGAGAGCACGGCGATGTGTGCGGTCGTCAGGCCGGCAATGCCGCCGGTGCCGAGCGCTGCGATTTGCGCGGCCGAGAGGGCGGCGATGTCTTCCGTGGCGAGACCCGCCACCTGCCTGGAGCCGAAGCCAGCGATTTGCGCCGTGGTAAGGGCTGCGACCTGCGTGCTGCTGAGGGCCGCGATCTGCTCGCTCGTCATGCCGGAAAGCCCAGCCGGGCCCAGTGCGGCGATCTGGCTCGTCGTCAGCGAGGCGAGCATGCCGGTCGACAGGCCGGACATCGCGCTGGAGCTGATGGCGGCCATGTCGGCGGTCGAGAAGGTGTCGAGATCGTCCATGCCGAGCGCGGCGATCTGACGCGACGTCAGCGCACCGACCTGCGTGCTTGTCAAGGCTTCGGCCTGCGCGGTCGTCATGGCCGCGATCTGTGCGGTCGACAGGCCGGCGACGGCGGCCGTCGATAGCGCTGCGATCTGTGCCGTCGAAAGGGCGGCGATATATTCGGTGCCGAGCGAAGCGATCTGTCGGGCGCCGAGGGCACGCACCTGCGCAGGCGTCATGGCATCGAGCTGATCGCTGGTGAGCGCCGCGATCTGCCGCGGCAACAGGCTGCCGATGGCCATGGAGTTGAGCGCGGCGATCTGGCCGGTGGAGAGGGCGGCGATCGCGCCCGTCGAGAGGCCTGTCACGGCGTCCGAGCCGATAACGGACATTTCACGCGTCGAGAAGGTGGCGATCGCATCTGAGGAGAGCGCGGCCAGCTGGGTGGAGGAGAGCATGGCGATCTGCGTGCTGCTCAGGGCTTCGGCCTGCGCCGTACCCAGCGCCGCCATCTGGCGGGCCGTCAGCCCGCTGATGCCTGCGGTGCCGAGGGATGCAATCTGCCCGGTCGACAGGGCAGCCAGCGTCGCCGTCGAAAGACCGCCGATCGCATCCGAGGTGATGGAGGCGAGATCCTTGGAGGAGAAGGTGGCGATATCGTCTGCGCCGAGGGCGGAGAGCTGCGAGGAGCCGAGGGCGGCGACCTGCGTGTTGGTCAGCGCTTCGGCCTGCGCTGTCGAAAGGGCTGCGATCTGCGCGGTCGTCATGGCCGCAATGGCCGCCGTGTTGAGGGCTGCGATCTGCTGCGGCGAGAGCGCGGCGATCTTTGCGGCCGACAGGCCGCCGATGGCGCTCGCCGTGATCGCGGCGATATCCTTGGTCGAGAAGGTGGCGATGTCATCGGTGCCGAGTTCGCTGATCTGCTCGGAACTGATGATACCGATCTGCGCTTCGTTCAGCGCCTCGGCCTGGCTGGTGGTGAGCGTGGCGAGCTGCTGGGACGTGAAGCCCGGAATGCTCCCCGCATTGAGCCCGGCGATCTGCTCCGGGGTAAGGGCTGCGATGTTCTGGGTGGTCATCGCGCCGAGCTGAGCGGAGGTGAGTGCACCCATCTGGCGGCTGGAGAGCGCGCCGATCTGGCCGGTGCCGAGCGCCTCGATCTGGTTGCTGGTGAGGCCCGGAATGCCGGTGACGCCGAGGGCTGCGATCTGGGTGGTGGTGAAGGCCGCGATCTCCTCCGGGCTGAAGGCAGAGATCTGCTGGCCGGTCAGCGCGCCGATCTGCGCGGTGGAGAGGACCGCGATCTGGTCTGCGGTGAGATCGTCGACCTGATCGGTGGTCATGCCCGGAATGGCTGTCGTGCTAAGGCTTGCGATCTGCGCGCTCGAGAACACGGCCAGGTTTGCCCCGAACGCACCGACCTGGGCGGCGGTCAGTGCCTTGATTTGCGCCGTCGAGAACTGGCGCACCTGATTGGAGCTCAACGCATCGATCTGTGCTGTGGTGAGGCCGGAGATAGCAATGGTGCCGATGGCTGCGATCTGATCGGAGTTGAACCCGGCAATGGTGCCCGGCGTGAAGCCGGCAAGGGCACGGTTGGCGATTGCCGCGATCTGCGCGGTGGACAGCGCGCGGATGTCCTGCGATTCGAGGGCTGCGATCTGGACAGAGGTGAAGGCGCCGATCTGCGTCGGCGTGAGGGCGGCGATCTGGGCGGTCGTCAAGGCCGTGACCTGCCCGGATGTCAGAACGGCAAGCGCGTTGCGGCTGAGGGCCGCGGCCTGCGCGGTCGACAGGCCGGCGATCGCCTCCTCGCTCAGCCCGACGGCGCCCCTGGTGATGGCGGCGATATCGGCGGTGGAGAAGGTCGCTATCTCCTGCGACGTGAACTCGGCCAGCTGGTCCGAGGTGAGGACGCGCACCTGCGCGGAGGTCAGCGCCTCGGCCTGCGCGGTGTCGAGTTCGGCGATCTGCGCCGTGCTGAGGCTGGCGATGACGGCGGTGCTGAGCGCCGCGATCTGGGCTGTCGTCAGCGATCCCAGGAAATCCGGATCCATGGCCGCCATCTGCGTGGTGGTGAGGCCGACGATCTGGGCGGTCGTCAGGATGGCGATTTCGCTGCTGGAAAGAGCAGCAAGCGCACCGGTCGGAAGACCGGGCACGGCCTTGCTGTGGATCGCTGCGAGGTCTTCGGTCGAGAAGGTGGCGATATTATCGTTGCCGAGCGTGTAAAGCTGGCTCGATGTGAGGGCGCGCACCTGCGCCGAGGTGAGGGCTTCGGCTTGGGCCGTGGTCATCACGCCGAGCTGCTTGGCGGTAAGGCTTGCGATGGTGCCGGTGCTGAGGGCCGCGATCTGGTCGGTGGAAAGGTTGACGATGGCATCGGTGCCGAGCGCCGATATGGCCTTGCTGTTGATCGCAGCAATATGGGCTGACGTGAGGGACTCGAAGCCTTCCGGATCCAGCGCGCGAAGCTGCGTCACGCCGAGGGCGGCGACCTGCAGCGTCGAAAGCGCGCCGATCTGCTCGGTGCTGAGCGCGCCGACCTGCGCACCCGTCAGGCTGGAGAAGGCGGCGGCGCTGAGGGCGGCGATCTGGGCAGTCGACAGCGCGGCGATCGCGTCGGTGGTGAGCCCGGCAACCGACTTGTTGGCCAGGGCTGCGATATCGGCGGTCGAGAAGGTCTCCAGTGCTTCCGCGCTGAAACCCGCCAACTGCGTCGCGCTCAGCTGGCGAAGTTGCGCCGGCGTCAGCGCCTCGGCCTGATCGGCATCGAGCGCGCCGAGCTGCCAGGGCTTGAGTGCGGCGATCTGGCTGGGGGCCATCGCGGCGATCTGTGCCGTGCTGAGGGAGGCGAGTGCATCGGTGCCGAGGCCGGAGAGCGCTGCCGGCTGCAGGGCGGCGATCTTCGTGCTGGTGAAGGCCTCGAACGTGTAGGGATCGATCGCGCCGACCTGGGTGGCGGTCAGCGCGCGGATCTGCACGACAGTCAGGGCTTCGGCCTGTTCGGCCGAGAGCGTGTTGATCTGGGCCGTCGTCAGGCTCGAAATGGTCTTGGCGCTCAGCGCCGCGACCTGGTCGGAAGACAATCCCGATATGGCGGCCGTGTTGAGACCGGCGATGGCCGTCGCGGAAAAGGCGGCGATGTCCATGGCCGAGAAGGCCTCGATCGTGTCGGCGTCGAGCGCGGAGAGCTGTGTGGACGTGAACGCCTTGGTCTGGACCGGCGTGAAGGCTTCCAGCTGGTCCATATCGAGGGCGGTGATCTGTGCCGAGGTCAGGCCGGTGATCCCCGCCGCGCTGATGGCCGTGATCTGGGCCGTGCTGAATTCGGAGATGCCGGCCGTGCCGAGGGCTGCGATCTGCCAGGCAGCCAGCGCATTGATCTGCGCGGTCGTCAGCGCGGCGATCTGGTTGTCGGACAGCGCTGCGATGGCACCCGTACCGAGGCCCTTCAACGCCTTGGCGGTGAGGGCGGACATGGCGTCTGTCGAAAGCGCTGCGATGTCCTCGGAAGACAGGCCGGCAAGCTGCGTGGAGCTCAGGGCGCGAATCTGCGCGGATGTCAGGTCGCCGATCTGATCGGGTGTCAGGGCGCTGATCTGCGCGGCGGTCAGCCCGGCGATGATGCTTGCGGTGAGGCCGGCCATCTGTTCACTGGTGAGCGCGGCGATCGCACCGGTGCTGACGCCGGAGAGCGCGCCGACGGAAATGGCGCCGATATCGGCCGAGGAAAAGGTGAGGATGCCATCCGAGCCCATGGCGTTCAGCTGCGCGGCGGTCAGCATCTTTGTCTGGCGCGGCGTCAGCGCTTCGAGCTGGTCGGTGCCGAGCGCGCGAATCTGCGTTGCGCTCAGGCCGGTGATGGCGGTGCTGGTCAGGGCTGGAATCTGCGTCGAGGTGAAGGCGGCGACGGCTGCGGTCGAGAGTGCCGCGATCTGCGCGGGCTTCAGCTGAGCGACTTGCGCGGTGGAAAGGGCGGCGACCTGCTCGGGCGTGAGCGCGCTCATCTGCACGTTCGAGAAGCCGGCCAGCGCCTGGGCGTTCAGGGTGCCGATCTGCTCGTCCGAAAGCAGCGCGATGGCCGCCGTGCTGAGGCCCTGCACGGCCTTGTAGTTGATCGCGGCCATGTCCTCGGTGGAGAAGGTGGCGATTTCCTCAGGTGTGAAGACGGCGAGTTGGGCGGCGCTCAGGACGCGCACCTGCGCCGATGTCAGCGCTTCGGCCTGATCTTCATTCAATGCCTTCATCTGCGTGGTGCTGAGGGCCATGATCTGGTTGGGGGTGAGACTGCTGATCGCCCGGTCGAGCGCACCGAGCTGTTCCAGCGTCAATCCGATGATGGCGGTATTGGAGATGGCGCTCAGCTGTTGCGAGCCGAGAACCTCGATGTCTTCCGCTTCAAGGGCCGCGATCTGTTTGGAGGAGAATGCATTGAGCTGCGAGGTCGTCAGCGAGGCGACATCCTCGGTCGACCAGCTCTGGATGGCGGCTGTCGAAAGCGCCTTGATCTGGGTGATGCTCAAGGAGGAAACGATCGACGTCATAGGTAAAATCCTGAGAAAATGAGACGAAAGAACAGACGAAATCCACTATCGGTCAGTGTATGCGTTACAGGGGTGAGCTTGCCTGAGCCTGTAGTTGCAGGTGTCGTCTTCCGGCACGCGGGAGGCGGCCGGATTTCTGCGGTTTTGGGCGGGATTTCGGTTGTGCAAAAGGGAAGGCGGGCGCACCTTCCCGGCCGTTCAACGGCCTTCGCGATACCAGGTGCCGGAGAAGGCGAGGAGCAGCAGGCCGACACCGGCAAAGCCGGCGAAGAGCGGCAGCGTGTTGATGCCCTTCAGCACGGTCTCATCCGTCATGCGCAGCGACAGCCTGTTCTCGTCCACCGTGCGGACCTGACCGGAGACGGGGAGCAGCGGCGGCAGCGAGACGGCCTCTCCATTCTCGCCGACCAGCCGGCGCACGGTGCCCTTGGTGGCATCGGCGAGGGGCTTCAGGGTCCCGGTCGTCGAAATCGTCGCCTTGAATTCCGGCGCATCGACCGCGCCGACATGCACCAGTGCATTGAGATCGTCGTTGGTGATTTCGTAAAGGCCGGTCTCGGTCGTCGGGAGTTCCGCGCGGTAGAGGCCGGATTCGGCTTCTGCGAGCTTCACCTGCTCCGTCTTGCCGGAGGGCAGCTTCAGCGTGGCTTCGCCCGGCGCGTCGCCGATCGTCTGGCGGTTGATCTGCAGCGTGCGCCCGAAGGTGCGGGCGGTCAGCGCCTCTTCCTCGAGCGCCGGTTCCTGCATCAGCCAGTGCGCGGTGCGTCTGTAGAGCGAGACATGCGGCCCGCCGCCTTCGAAACCGCGCGCCCAGAGCCAGCCCTGGTCGGAGAGCAGCATGGCGACGCGGCCCTTGCCGGCGCGGTTCAGCACCAGGAGCGGCTTGCCGTCATTGGCTTCCATCACGACATTGCCCTGCGGGCGCTGCACATCGACGGTGCGGAACCAGCGACCCCAGTGCGGCGGCTCCGAATCGGCGCCTTCAAGGCCGCGCGTGACGGGGTGTTTCTTGCCCTGCTCGGACAGTCGCGGATAGAACGGCGCGACATTCATCTCGCCGGTCGGGTTTGCGGGCAGCACGACGGAGAGCGGCGTGCCGGCAATCGAATCGTTGCCCGCATGCTCCGGCCCCGCCGCGATCAGCAGCGCGCCGCCGTTTTCGACATATTGCGCGATGTTGTCGTAGTAGAGGATCGGCAGCACGCCGCGGTGCTGGTAGCGGTCGAAGATGATCAGGTCGAACTCGTTGATCTTGTCGACGAAGAGTTCGCGTGTCGGAAACGCGATCAGCGACAGTTCGTTGATCGGCGTGCCGTCCTGCTTTTCCGGCGGGCGCAGAATGGTGAAATGCACGAGGTCGATCGCGGTATCGGACTTCAGGAGGTTGCGCCAGGCGCGCTCGCCGGCATGCGGCTCGCCGGAGACGAGCAGCACGCGCAGGTTCTCGCGGATGCCCTCGATGACATGGACGGCGCGGTTGTTGGCCGTCGTGATCTCTCCTTCGACCGGTTCCACCGCGAATTCGAGGATGTTGTTGCCGCCGCGCGGGACGGTGAAGCCGAGTGGCTGTTCGGTACCCGGCTCGGCTATCTCCGAGGCGATCTCGTTGCCGTTGAGACGCACGGTAACGCGGGCCGTGCCGCCGGGGCCGGCACCATCGTCCACCACGCGGAATTTCAGCTCCTGGGGTTCACCGACAATGCCGAAACGCGGGGCGCTGACCACCTCGATGCGGCGGTCGAATTCATCCGGCCGGCCGGTGACGAGGGCATGGACCGGGGCATCGAAGCCCGAGAAGGCGCCCGCCTCGGGAATGTCGTGCACCTGGCCGTCGGTGATGAAGATCGCGCCGCCGACTCGTGAGCGCGGGACGTCGGCGATCGCTGAATTCAAGGCGTCGAAGAGGCGGGTGGAAGGCGTGTCCGACGTGCCGTCGTCGCCGGCTTCGACGATGCGCGGCTCAATGCGTGGATAGCGGGCGAACCGTTCCTTGAGACCGGCAAGCGCCGCATCCGTCTCGGCGGTGCGCTCCGCACTGTCCTGGCTCTGGCTGCGGTCGACGATGACGGGTACCACGGTCGACAGCGCCTCGCGATCCTCCTGCATCAGCACGGGATTGACGAGCGCCAGCACGAGCAGCGCAAGGGCAAGCGCACGCACCAGCGCGCCGCGCAGGCCGCGCCAGAGGCCGAGGGCGGAAAGCAACGCGCCGAGAAGGCCGATCAGGGCAATCGCGATCCAGGGCAGGAAGGGGGAGAACTGCACGGTCATATCACTGCCCCAGCCGCTCGAGGAGGGCGGGCACATGGACCTGGTCCGCCTTGTAGTTGCCGGTCAGCATATACATCATGATGTTGACGCCGGAGCGGAAGGCATGCTCGCGCTGCACCTCGTCCGGCGGCACGGTCGGCAAAAGCGCCATGCCGTTGGCATCGACCGCCCAGGCGCCGGCAAAGTCGTTGCCGGTGATCATGATCGGCGAAACGCCATCGCCCGCACGGGCCGGCCGCGACGGGTCTTCCTTGCGGTCGAGCTCTGCTTCCACCCAGAGCGGGCTTCCGGCATAGCGGCCGGGAAAATTGGCAAGCAGATAGAAGGCCTTGGTCAGGACGTGATCGGCCGGGACGGGCTCCAGCGGCGGAATGTCGAGATTGGCGAGGATCGCCTGCAGCCGCTCGGTGTTCGGGCTCGTCGAATTGCCGTCGAGCGAGACGAACTGGTCGCGCGTGTCGAACAGCACCGTGCCGCCATTGCGCATATAGGCGTCGATGCGGCTGATCGCGGCGCTGGAGGGCATTTCTGCACTGGCACTCACCGGCCAGTAGATGATCGGGTAGAGCGACAGCTCGTCCTTGGCAATATCGACGCCGACGGGTTCGCCGGGCTCCAGCGTCGTGCGGTAGGTGAGGAACTCGGTGAGGCCGGCCAGGCCGCGCTCGGAGATGCGGTCGACCTCGCCTTCGCCAGTCATGACATAGGCGAGATGCGTCGTATCGAGCCGCGAGAGGATCGTATCGTCGCCGGGCTTGGCATCGTCCGCACGGCTTTCGCCGGGCAGGGCGATCAATACGCCCGCCATCAGCGCCAAGAGCACGGCGGCGGTCGCGCCGCGGCGCGGCACGCGGCTGATGGCAGCGGCAAAGGCTCCGCCCATGATGAGCACGATGGCGCAGTCGGCCAGCAGCAGCAGCACGGCCAGCGTGAAGAGATGCGGTTTCAGCGACCAGGTCTCCTTGCCGGCGAGTGGTTCGCGCAGCACGCCGGCACCTTCGGCAACGGCGAGCGGGCGGATTTCGTAACCGGGCGGGAAGAGGTTGTGCGCGATATAGCCATCCTCGGTGCCGTAGAGGCCGGGCGGGTTGTCGAAGGTGGCGATAGCCTTGGCGCCGTCATTGGCGGCGAGCGGCTTGGCCTCGCCGGTCGCGGCGGCCAGCGTGCCGTTGGCGGTCATCAGACGATAGGGCGGCAGGCGTTGCGCCTCGCCCCCCTTGGAGGAGACGCCGCCGCCGCGCGACAGCTGCACGGTGCGGCGAAGCATCTCGACGAAATCGCCCGACAGCGGCAGGTTCGACCAGCCGGTTTCCGCGCTGATATGGAAGAGTACGATGCGGCCGGAACCGAGCGGGCCGGTGGTCACAAGCGGCGTGCCGTCGGCGAGGCTTGCCCAGGTGCGCTCGGCCAGATCCGGCGTCGGCTCCGCCAGAACCTGGCGCTTGACGAGGATATTGTCGGGCGCGCGCATGCCGAAGAACGGGCTGCCCGCCGGATAGGCCGATAGCGGCTGCGGCTCGGACCAGGAGAGCGCGCCGCCGAGCGCGCGTTCGCCTTTGCGCAGCAGCACCGGCACGAGCGGATCGTCGGCGGGGGCAGCGGCCAGGCGCGGACCGGCAAAACGGATCAGCATGCCGCCGGCTTCCACCCAGCGCTTCACCTCGGCCTGCACATCCTCCGGTAGACGGCCGATATCGGCCATGATCAGCCCGGAGGGGTTCTGTTCGATAAGTTCCGGCACCGCCACCGAGAGGTCGGCGACGCTCGGTTCGATCAGGTCGGCATAGGGGGCGAGCGCCCGGTTGATATAGTGCAGCGGCGAGAGCAGCGGCTGGCTGGCATCCACCACCTCGCCGGACAGGAAGGCGACGCGGCGGCGGCGGAAGCCGTCGTCGAGCAGGTAGGTGCCGCCGGCATTGGCAAGGCCGTCAACGGTGAGGCGGGCGAAATCGTTGCGCAGCTCGAAGGGCGCGGTGATCGTGCCGGTCGTGGCGGTCGCACCGGCGGCGAATTCGGCGGTGCCGGTCGCGATCGGCCGGCCGCGGCTGTCATGCGCCGTCAGCGGCAGGCTGCGCGGCGCGCGGCCATCGAGGCGGGTGAGGGTAACGGAGAGGGCATCGGCGCCGTTGTTGGCGGCGGTGATGGCGACGGCGGACGCGCCGTCGCTCTCGATCAGGCGGAACTCGGCGGGCGACAATGCCTTGAGGGCCGCGACCGTCTCATCCGTTTCGCCGCTCGCCATGCCGTCGCTGATGAAGGCGATAGTGCCGGGGGCAGTGCCGTCGAGGGCGGTACGCAAGGATGCGATGGCGCCGGTGCGATCGGCGGGCAGCGGGCGCGGCTCGGCGGCGGCTAGGCGGTTGCGGGCGGTGATGGCATCGACAGGCACCGCGTCGTGCTGGCGGTCGGCGGTGAGAACCAGCGCGATCGGCACGTCGCGGCTTTCGGCGTCGTCGATCAGCGCGGTGGCGGTCTCGACCCGGCGCGGCCAGTCGGTGGCCGACGCCCATGTGTTGTCGACGACGAGGACGAGCGGACCGCTGGAAGCCAGCGTGTTGATGCGCGGGTTGAAGACCGGATCGGCGATGGCGAAGATGACGGCGGCGGCCATCAGCATACGCAAGAGCGTCAGCCACCAGGGGCTCTGTGCCGGCGTCTCCTCGCGCTTCAGGATGGAGGCGAGGATGGCGAAGGGCGGGAAGACTTCCGTGAGTGGCTTCGGCGGCGTCAGGCGCAGCAGCCACCAGATGACGGGCAGCAGCACCAGCGTCGTCAGCACGGCGGGAAAGGCGAAGGCAAAGGCGCTCATCGGCCGCGGCCCTCCGTTTTCATGGCCGGCATGCCGGAGAGATACATGTGCACGGCGACCAGCGCCTCGGAGGCGAGCCGGTCGGTGCGATGCGGCACGAAGCTCCAGCCGAGATGGCGAAGGTTGTCGGCCAGCGTCTCGCGGCGCGCGACATAGGCGCGGGCATAGTCGTCCTTCAGCGTTTCGGCGCGGCCGGCCGTCAGCTTCCGGCCGCTTTCGGGATCGGTGAATTCGGTGCGACCGGCATAAGGAAATGTCTCTTCCGCAGGGTCAGCGATCTCCACGACATGGCCGCGCAGGCCGCGCCGGGCGAGCGGGCCGAGGCGGTTCATGACGTCTTCGACGGGATCGAGGAAATCACCGATCAGCACGATATCGCTGTTGCCGCGGATCATGCCTGTGTCCGGCAGGCCGCCGGTGGTGCCGTTGTGCATGAGGGCGGTGGCGAGCCGTTCGGCGGCGTTGCGCGCGGCGATCGGTTCCATGATGCCGGGGCAGCCGATGCGCTCACCCGAGCGGGCGAGGATTTCGGCGAGCGCCAGCATCAGCACCAGCGCGCGGCTTTCCTTCGAGACACTGCCAAGCGTCGATTTGTACATCATCGACGGCGACAGGTCGGCCCAGATCCAGACGGTGTGGGCTGCTTCCCATTCGCGGTCGCGGACATAGGTATGATCGTCGCGCGCCGAGCGGCGCCAGTCGATGCGCGACAGGCTTTCGCCGTCGACATAGGGGCGGAACTGCCAGAAATTCTCGCCGATGCCGCGCTTGCGGCGGCCGTGCCAGCCGGCAATCACGGTGTTGGCGAGGCGCTGGGCTTCGACCATGCAATCGGGAATGAGGGCCGCGCGCGCCTGCGCCCGCGAAAGCACCTCGCGGGTCGGGGTAGGCGCGACGATCTGGCCGACGGATGCCATGCGCTTTCCTTGATCAGCCGCCCGCCTGCCGGACGAGGCCTGCAATGACGTCGCGCACCGACATGCCTTCGGCGCGGGCACCGAAGGTCAGGGCCATGCGGTGCTGGAGGATCGGTTCGGCAAGCGCCAACACGTCGTCGACGGAGGGCGCGAGGCGGCCTTCATAGAGCGCGCGGGCGCGGGCGCAGAGCATCATGGCCTGGCCGGCGCGCGGGCCGGGGCCCCAGGAGACATGCTTGTCGGTGGAGGCGACGCCATTGCCGGGACGGGCGGAACGCACGAGCGACAGGATCGCGTCGAGCACCTTTTCGCTGACCGGCATCTGGCGGATGAGGGTCTGGATCTCGATGAGGCGCGCCGCGGTGATGGCTGCCTCCGCATGGGCTTCGTGCACGCCGGTGGTTTCGAGCAGGATCTGCCGTTCGGCGGCGAGTTCCGGATAGTGCACGTCGACCTGCAGCAGGAAGCGGTCGAGCTGGGCCTCGGGCAGTGGATAGGTGCCTTCCTGCTCCAGCGGGTTCTGCGTCGCGAGTACGTGGAAGGGTTTGGGAAGGTCGTTCGGCCGGCCGGCGACGGTGACGTGATACTCTTGCATCGCCTGGAGCAGGGCGGACTGGGTGCGCGGCGAGGCGCGGTTGATCTCGTCGGCCATCAAAAGCTGCGTAAAGATTGGGCCGGGCACGAAGCGGAAGGAGCGCTTGCCGTTGTCGTCCTGATCCATGACCTCGGAGCCAAGAATATCCGACGGCATTAGGTCCGGCGTGAACTGGATGCGGCTCGCGGAAAGGCCGAGCACGGTGCCGAGCGTGGCGACGAGCTTGGTCTTGGCAAGGCCCGGCACGCCGACGAGCAGCGCATGGCCGCCCGAGAGCACGGCGAGCATGGTCTGCTCGACCACGCTTTCCTGGCCGAAGATGACCTTGGCGACTTCCTGGCGGATGAGGGCGATGTCGGAGAGCGCCCGTTCGGCCGCGGCGATGACGGCTTTTTCGTCCAGGCCGGACTCGGAGGAATTCTGAACGCCCATCTTTATCTCCAGTACCGGTTCCAAACGCGCGGCGAATCGTGGCCTTGCCGCGTTCGCGTCCTACATAGAAAGCTTATTAGCTCACCTGTGGCTGACAAGCGGCCACGAAATGACTATCTCGTGAAAAAGGATGTATCCACCTTTTCCTCTCGCCGAGATAGGGTTGAACCGGGACGGAACAATGGCAACGGGCGAAATTCAAGGCAGCAGCGACGCGGCGGGACTGGCCGCGCTGATCGCGCGGGCATCCGCGGAAACCGGCGGGCGGGGGCTTCCGCCGGTCGAGCGCTGGAACCCGCCGTTCTGCGGCGATATCGACATGGAAATCCGCGCCGACGGCACCTGGTTCTATCTGGGCACGCCGATCGGCCGCGCGCCGCTGGTACGGCTTTTTTCCACGGTGCTGCGCAAGGACGAGGACGGCAAGACCTATCTGGTGACGCCGGTCGAGAAGGTCGGCATCCGTATCGTCGATGCGCCGTTCCTGGCCGTCGAGATGAATGTCGGCGGGGAGGGTGAGGATCGCAGGCTCACCTTCCGCACGAATGTCGGCGATGTCGTCGAGGCGGGGGCGGATAATCCGTTGCGCTTCGTGGTTTCGGGTGAAAACAACGAGTTGAAGCCTTATCTTCTCGTGCGTGGCCGGCTGGAGGCGCTGGTCTCGCGCGCGGTCATGTACGATCTCGTCGAACTGGGCGAAGTCCTTGAAATCGATGGCGTCGAGATGTTTGCGGTGCGCTCCGGCGGCGTGGTCTTCCCGGTCATGCCGGCGGCTGAACTGGATGCGCTGTCGCGATGAGCTTTGCCCCCTATAGTGCCGCCGAATTCCGCCGTCGCGCGGCGGAGCAAATGTTGACGCTCGGCGAGGGGAGCTGGCGCGACCATGGCGACAGCCTGCTCAATCCCGGCGTTATCGAGCATATCGAGGGCATGAAGCTCAGGGATGCGGCAGTGCTGATCCCGGTCGTCGATGACGGCGACGATGCGCGCGTCATCTTCACCCAGCGAACGGCGACGCTCAGAAAACATTCCGGCCAGATCGCCTTTCCGGGCGGCGGCGTCGATGAGGACGACGCGGATGTCGAGACGGCGGCGATGCGCGAGGCGGAGGAGGAGATCAGCCTCGACCGCCGCTTCGTCGAGCCTGTCGGCCGCCTGCCACAGTACAAGGCGCTCTCCGGGTTCTCGATCACGCCGGTGCTTGCCGTGGTGCAGCCCGGTTTCGAACTGGTCCCGAACCCTGCGGAGGTCGAGACGGTTTTCGACGTGCCGCTCTCCTTTCTGATGGATCCGCGCAACCACGAACGGGGCAGCGGCGTCTGGCTGGGCTCCGAGCGGCATTATTATCGCATGCCCTATGAGGGGCATAACATCTGGGGCATCACCGCCGGCATCGTGCGGGTGATCTATGAAAGGCTTTATGCATGACGTCTGTTTCGGGTGAGGCGTGGTTTGCCGATCCGGCGCTCTCTCGCGTGCTGGCGCTGCTCAACAGCGACGGCGGCGAGGGGCGGGTTGCTGGCGGCGCCGTGCGCAACAGCCTGATGGGCCTGCCGGTCGCCGATGTGGATATCGCGACCACGCTCAAGCCCGACATGGTGATCGAGCGCGCGAAAGCGGCCGGCATCAAGGCGGTGCCGACCGGCATCGAGCACGGCACGGTGACGCTGGTCATCGACGGAAAACCCTTCGAGGTGACGACCCTGCGCCGCGACGTTTCGACCGATGGCCGCCACGCGGATGTCGCGTTCGGCACGGACTGGCAGACGGATGCTGAACGGCGTGACCTCACCATCAACGCGCTTTATGCCACCGCCGACGGCGCGGTCATCGACCTCGTGAACGGCCTGCCGGATATCGAAAGCCGCACGGTGCGCTTCATCGGTGATGCAGCGACGCGCATTTCGGAAGACCATTTGCGCATCCTGCGCTTCTTCCGCTTTTTCGCGCTCTATGGCAGCGGCCGGCCGGATGCCGACGGGTTGCGGGCCTGCGCGCGCGCCAAGGGCAGCCTCGGCAAGCTCTCGGCCGAACGGGTCTGGTCGGAGACGAAGAAGCTGCTCGCCGCGCCCGATCCGGGCCGCGCGCTGCTCTGGATGCGCCAGGCCGGCGTGCTCACGGAAATCCTGCCCGAGACGGAAAAGTGGGGCATCGATGCCATTCCCGGCCTGATCGAGGCGGAGAAGGCCTTCGGCTGGACGCCCGATGCGCTGCTGCGGCTTGCCGCCATGGTGCCGCCGGACCGCGAACGGCTAAAGGCCATGGCCGAGCGCCTGCGGCTTTCCAAGGCCGAGGTCGCGACGATGGACTATTGGGCGTCCGCCCCCGAGATCGCGCCGAAACTTGCCGAAACGGCCTTCGACCGGTTGCTCTACCGCCACGGCCAGCAGGGGCTCACGATGCGGGTGAAGCTGGCGCTCGCTTCCGCCCGCGCGCGCGGCCTCGGCGATCCCGAAGCACTCTCCTTTGCCGGTCTTTGCCAGCGGTTGCTGGCGCGGGCGCAGAAATGGCAGAAGCCGTCCTTTCCGCTCAATGGCGCGGATGTACTGGCATCCGGCATCCCCGCAGGACGGAAGGTCGGGGCGCTCTTGCGCGTGATCGAGGATGAGTGGGTGGCGGGCAACTTCCATGACAGCCGGGCAAAGCTGCTTGCCCGGCTGGAAGCTCTCGCAAAAGAGGGCTGATTGCCCCGGGCCGGTCGTCATTCAGCCCATGCAGGTCTGCAAATGGCGCTTTCCGGCGCTTCCGGTGCTCGCGTACGTTTAGTACGCTGTGCTCCGGATCACGGAAAACCGCCATTTTCGCCACAGCCTGGACTGAATGTCGATCAGCCCGGACGTCAGGCGGCGTCGGCCGCCTTCTCGTCGACGATGCGTTCCTTGATATGATCGACCATGCTTTCGCGGATCATGGTCTCGCCGTGGGCCGAGCGCATGTGCTCGACGGCACGACGCACGACTTCCGCATCGTCGCTGGCCCGCGTATGCCATTCGCATCCGGGGACGAGTGAACCGCATTCAAAAAGTCTCATGACCTATCTCCTGTCGTTTCAACGGGATCAATATAGCAGATAAGGCGGGATCGGCCAAACCGCGCCGTACGGGAAACGAAAATCGGGCCTGGGAGTTCCCCCCAAGGCCCGTGAATAGTCTCGCATCGGAAACGCCGTCACGCCGCGTTTTCGTCTTTTGCCCAGGCATCGAAGCAGGCGGACGACTGGAACTGTTCCGGCTTGGTGTGGTGATCGGCGAGATGATAGACCGTGCTGCCGGCCAGCTGCCGCCTGGCCTCTTCGACGAAATAGGCGTGCGGAAGATCCATGCCGCCTTCGGCGCGCATGGTTTCGGCAAAACGGTCGAGAAAATCGGCGAATTGCGGATTGAGGTCCGCGATCGCCGCATCCTGGGATGTGGGGATCATGACTGCCTCCTCCATGGACTCATGCAAGGCGCATTCTACCATGAAGGGCGTAAAGCCGCCATCACAAGAGCGGGATCGCCGCTTGAATCTTCAGGGCCAGCGCACCACTGGCGGCAGCGACGAGAGGATGGAATCGACATTGCCGCCCGTCTTCAGGCCGAAGATCGTGCCGCGGTCGTAGAGCAGGTTGAACTCGACATAGCGGCCGCGGCGCACGAGCTGTTCGTCGCGGTCCTCTTCCGTCCAGCCATTGTTGAAATTGTTGCGCACGATACGCGGATAGACCATGGCGAAGGCGCGGCCGACATCCTGCGTGAAGGCGAAATCCGCCTCCCAGCCGCCAAGCTCTTCCGAGGAATGCAGCCAGTCATAGAAGATGCCGCCGGTGCCGCGCGGCTCGTTGCGGTGCTTCAGGAAGAAATAGTCGTCGCACCACGCCTTGAACTTCTGGTGATCGGCGACCGGATGCCGGTTGCAGGTGATCTCCATCGCCTTGTGGAAGAGCTGCGTATCGGGATCGTCCATCGTGCGGCGGCGGTCGAGCACCGGCGTCAGGTCAGCCCCGCCGCCGAACCAGCGGCTGGTGGTGACGACCATGCGGGTGTTCATGTGCACGGCAGGAACGTTGGGGTTTACCGGGTGGGCGATCAGCGAGATGCCGGAGGCCCAGAAGCGCGGGTCTTCGCTGGCTCCGGGAATCTGGCTACGGAATTCCGGCGAGAACTCGCCATGGACGGTGGAGGTGTGCACGCCGACCTTTTCGAAGACGCGGCCTTCCATCATCGACATGCGGCCGCCGCCGCCTTCGCCACCGTCGCGCTGCCAGTCCTTTGCGACGAAACGACCGGCGGGCAAATCGGAAAGCGGACCGGCCAACTCGTCCTCGAGCGCCTCGAAGCTGGAGCAGATCGCATTGCGCAGGTGCTCGAACCAGGTACGGGCGGCGTCCTTCTTGTCCTCGATGTCGTCGGGAAGGCCTTTCGGCAGGTCTGGTCGTTCCATGGTATGTCTCGCTGGGATATGTCTCGCCGGGGTGTTTCCCGCTGGCGGCAGAGCCGCCGAATCGCATTTCGGTCACCCTCGTTAACTTTGGCCCGTTTGGCAACAAAAACGGATTTTTCGCTGGGGACGGCCGGACTCGCAAAATGCGCGGCGGCGGCCTATGTTTGCCTTGTAGAATGTGCTGCCAGGAGAAACGACATGGCGCGTGTTCCCGGACCGCCGCCCCTCGACGGGCTCCGCCGCCAGATCGAGCGCCACCGGCGCGAGAAGCCGGCGCGGGAGAGCAACTTCGTGCGCGAGACCTTCTGCATGGAGCGGCAGGCGGCGCGCGACAAGGCGCGCGAATGGTTCGACCATTGGCCGAAGGCCGCCTACTGGACCGAAGTGGAGAGCTGGCGGATGCTGGATGGCGACCGCATCGAGTTCACCATGCGCCGGCTGCCGAGCGCGGATTAAAGCGTCACACGGCGCTTGTACACCCGTCTGACGCGCCTGTGATCTGCAACGTCGATTGACGGCGGGCCGTCGCGCCCTTATCTTGCGGCCATCGTCATCAATAGAAAGGCGCCGTTGCGGTTCTCAAGCACGGCTCACAGTCCTTGTTCGAACTCGCGATTGCCGTCTTCCTGATCCTCCTCAACGGGGTCTTTGCTCTTTCCGAACTTTCCATCGTTTCCGCAAGAAAGCCTCGCCTCAAGACTATGGCGGCCCAGGGCTCGCGCGGTGCTGCGTCTGCGCTGAAACTGGCGGAAAATCCCGGTAAATTCCTCTCCACCGTCCAGATCGGCATCACGCTCATCGGCATTCTCGCCGGTGCGTTTTCCGGTGCGGCCCTCGGTGGACGCCTGCGTGACATCCTTTTTGCCGAGGGTGTGCCGGACTGGCTGGCCGATCCTCTCGGCTACGGTATCGTCATTTTCATCATCACCTTCCTCTCCGTCGTCGTCGGCGAGCTGGTGCCCAAGCAGATCGCGCTGAAGAACCCGGAGCGGTTCGCGACGCTCGTGGCACCCGCCATGTCGCTGCTGTCGAAGGTCGGCGCACCGGCGGTCTGGATTCTCGACGCCTCGACCCGCCTGATCTTCCGCCTGCTCGGCCAGCACGAGGTTGCCGAAAGCATCGTGACGGATGAAGAGATCAAGACCATCGTCGCCGAAGCGGAGGCCGCCGGCGTCATCGAGGGTGGCGAGAAGCTGATGATCGCCGGCGTGATGCGCTTTTCCGACCGCGAGGCGCGCGGCCTGATGACCCCGCGCAACGATGTCGACTGGATCGATCTCGGCGATACCGTCGAGGAAATCCACCAGCAGCTGATCGAGAGCCAGCATTCGCGCCTGCCGGTCGCCGATGGCGGGCCGGAGACGATCGTCGGCATCGTGCAGAAACGCGAGCTGCTGTCGGCCATGCTGACGGGCCAGCCGCTCGATATCCGCGCCTTCATTCGCCCCGCGCCGATCGTGCCCGACACGATGGATGCCATGCGGGTGCTCGAATCGCTGCGCAGTTCCGAAGTGCCGATCCTGCTCATCCATGACGAATACGGCCATTTCGAAGGCGTCATCACGCCCGCCGACGTGCTGGAAGCGATTGCCGGCGTGTTCCGCGCCGATATCGAAGAGGGCGACGACGAACATGCGGTGCAGCGCGAGGACGGCTCCTGGCTGATCTCCGGCTCCATGCCGATCGACGAGATGGCTGACCGCCTCGGCTTGCAATTGCCCGGCCGCCGCAGCTACCAGACCGCCGCCGGCCTCGTCATCGAATCGCTGCAGAAGCTGCCGAAAACCGGCGAGATCACTGAAACCCAGGGCTGGCGTTTCGAGGTCGTCGACATGGATGGCCGTCGCGTCGACAAGCTTCTGGCGACGCGTCTGGATCCTTAAGGTCTTTCCAACGGATCGGGCTCGAGCAATCTCGGGCCAGGGCCTTCCGCGCCAAGCGTATCGAGCGGATTGCGCAGCGGGCATTCCTGCATCGAAAGGCAGCCGCAGCCGATGCAGCCGTCGATCTGGTTGCGCAGCTTGGTGAGCCGTGCGATGCGGTCGTCCAGCTGGCGGCGCCAGGTTTTTGAAAGTTCCCGCCAATCCTCGGCCGTTAAGGGCCTGTCATGCGGCAGCACGGACAATGCGTCCGCGATCTCAGACAATGGAATGCCGGTGCGCTGCGCGACCTTGATGACCGCGACGCGGCGCAGGATGCTGCGCGGATAGCGCCGCTGGTTGCCGCGGTTGCGCTGGCTGCGGATCAGCCCCTTCGTCTCATAGAAATGCAGGGTGGAAACTGCCACGCCGCTGCGCTCGGCGACCTCGCCGACGCTGAGTTCCCGCGACATTTTGCTGTTCGGACAATTTTCCGTCATGACTGTTGACCTCAACTTTGCTTGAGGTTTTATACCACGGGCTCCCTGATTTCAAAATGGAGCCCAGACGCATGACAGACAGACTGACCATCGCCCTCATCTATGGCAGCGGCCGCGAGGGACGCTTTGCCGATACGATCGCGGGATGGCTGGAACCGGAGCTCGCGGGTTTCCATCAATACGATGTCATCCGTATCGATCCGGCGGAACTGATCTTTACGCCCGGCGGTCTCGATGCAGGTTCGACAGAAAGCGTCGAAAGCCGGATTTCACAGGCCGATGCCTTCCTCATCGTCACGCCGGAATACAATCACGCCTATCCGGCGGCTCTGAAGGCCATCATCGACAGCTGCTTCCGCCCCTGGCATGCCAAGCCCATCGCGTTCATTTCCTATGGCGGCGTGTCGGGCGGTCTGCGCGCCGTCGAACAGTTGCGGCTGGTCTTCGCCGAACTGCATGCCGTGGCGATCCGCGAGACCGTGAGCCTCGCCCATGCCTGGACGCAGTTCGATCCCGCCGGAAACCCCTTCCGTCCCGGCCATCTCAACGGTCAGCTCGCCGTGCTGATGAAGCGCCTGACCTGGTGGGCGAACGCGCTGAAGGCGGCGCGCATCGCGACACGTTACGACGAGGCGGCAGCATGAAACCGGAACACTACGCCCTGGCGGAAATCGCCCGCTCGCCGCAGGAGCGCTGGCGCAATGCGACGCTGCTCTTCGTCAGCACGCTGACCATCATGTCGGGGGCGACGATTTCCGCCTCCCTGCCCGGCATTGCCGCCCGGTTTGCCGACGTGGAGAATGTCGCGCTGCTCAGCCGGCTGGTCTTGACGCTGCCGGCCGTGTTCATCGCGCTGTTTTCGCCTGTCGCGGGTCTTCTCGTCGATCGCTTCGGGCGCAAGCCCCTGCTGCTGGTCTCGCTCGCCCTCTTCGCCGTTGCGGGTGCCTCCGGTCTGGTTCTCGATACGCTGCCCGGCCTGCTCGTCGGCCGCGCCGTGCTCGGCTTTGCCGTCGGCGGCATCATGACGGCGACGACGGCGCTGGTCGGCGATTTCTTCCAGGGGCCGGCGCGTGATCGGTACATGGGTTTGCAGCAGGCCTTCGTCGGTATCGGCGGCACGCTCTTCCTGACCGGCGGCGGCTTCCTTGCCGAAATCCACTGGCGCGGACCGTTCTTGATCTACACCGTGGCGATCCTGCTTCTGCCGGCCACCATCGCCTTCCTGCCCGAGCCACAACGGGCTCGCCCTGCCGCTGCCCCAACAGGCGAGGGTGGGCTCGACGGGCGCAGGACGATGCTGCTCGGTGTTCTGTTCGCCGCGGCCGCGGTCAACATGATCGCCTTCTACATGATCCCGACGCAGTTGCCTTTCTATCTGGAACACCTCGGTTTTGCCGCACCCAGCCTTGCCGGGGCCGCGATCGGGGCGGGGCAACTCGTCGGTGTCGTCAGCTCGCTGGTCTTCGCGCCGGTCCGGCGGCGGATCGGCCTGATGGGCGTGTTCGCCCTTGGCTTCATTTCCTCGGGACTGTCCTTCCTGCTGTTGTCGGGCGCGGAAAGCTACGGCAGCGTCCTGGCCGCCATGGCCGTCTCGGGGATCTGCATGGGCACGATCATGCCGAACTTCGCGGCCAGCGCCATGCTGCTCGCGCCGCCCGTCCTGCGCGGCCGGATTTCAGGTCTTCTGGTCTCCAGCATCTTCGCCGGGCAATTCCTGTCGCCGATCGTCTCGCAGCCGCTGATCGGCGCATCCGGCTACGGCACGGCCTATGCCGTGGTCGGTGCGATCGTGCTGGTGCTCGGCCTCGTGGCCTTGGCCGCCCGTCTCTTTCGGTGGGGCGATGGCTAGATCAGGCAAACCCGGTCTGGCGCAGCGCCTCGCCGCAGATCATCGCGGCGGAGAGCGCGACGTTGATCGAGCGCTGCCCCTCGACCATGGGAATGAGCACGCGACCGTCGGCGATGTCGTGCACCCTGTCCGGCACGCCGGCGCTTTCGCGGCCGAAGAGCAGGATGTCATTCGGCCGATAGGCGAAGTCGGTATAGAGCCCAGCGGCCTTGGTGGAGGCGAGCACGAGGCGGCGGCCGGTCGTCTGCCGCCACTCCTCGAACGGGTCCCAGCTGACATGTCGCGTCAGCGTCACGGCCGCGAGATAGTCCATGCCGGCCCGCTTCAGGTTGCGGTCGGACAGGTCGAAGCCGGCCGGCTCGATGATGTCGACGGCGAGCCCCAGGCAGGCGGCGAAACGCAGGATCGTGCCGGTATTGCCGGCAATATCGGGCTGGTAGAGGGCGATGCGGAGTTCGGACATGGTTTGGGGGTAGCCGGGATGTGGCTGGAAGGCAACAGAATTGGCCGCAGATGCAAATTTGCGACGAAGGCGCTGGCAAATTGCGCCGTTTCGGGTTACCCAAGCTGCATCTTCAACGCGAGAACAGGGAGGATCATGATGGTTATCACACGTCGACTGCGCCTCCCGGCTGGAATCACGCCACTTCTCGCGTAGGCACCTCGCCGCCAAACTCCCTTCGCCTACCCATTTCAATTCGCTGTGTGACGCCTTCTGTCGTCATCGGCACATCTCTCGGAACCTGGTTCCCGACTGCGCCCGTTTTGCGCCGTCCGCCCGGTTCCGTCATTTGATATTACGGAGATAGCCATGTTCGGCTGGTTCGAAAGACGTTTGAATCCCTATCCTTCCGAGGCCCCTTCGCTTCCGCCGAAGGGCCTCACCGCCTTCCTGTGGCATTATACCAAGCCGGCGGCCCCCTGGCTCTTCGTGCTCGGTTTCTGCTCGATGGCGCTCGGCATTGCCGAAGTGCTGCTGTTCCAGTTCCTCGGCAATATCGTCGACTGGCTTTCGGCCGGCGATCCCCACACGTTCCTGGCCCGCGAGGGCGGAACGCTGGTCTGTATGGCCGTGCTGCTGCTCGTTCTCATTCCGGGTTTCGGCGCGCTGCATACGATGACCATGCACCAGGCGCTTGCGGGCAATTTCCCGATGATCGCCCGCTGGCAGATGCACCGTTACCTCATCCGCCAGAGCATGACCTTCTTCTCCAACGAGTTCGCCGGCCGCGTCTCGACGAAGGTGATGCAGACGGCGCTTGCCGTGCGTGAAACGGTGATGAAGATCATCGACGTCTTCATCTATGTGGTGAGCTACTTCATCTCGATGATCGCGATCATCGCCGCAGCGGACCTGCGTCTCGTCGTGCCGCTGCTCGTGTGGTTCGTCGTGTATGTCTCGATCCTGCGCTATTTCGTGCCCAAACTCATGCGGATTTCGCGCGAGCAGGCGGATGCGCGCTCGATGATGACGGGCCGGATCGTCGACAGCTACACCAACATCGCGACCGTCAAGCTGTTCTCACATGCCGGCCGGGAGGAGACCTATGCCCGCGATGGCATGGATGAGTTCCTCCAGACCGTGCACAAGCAGATGCGCAAGATCACGCTGTTCAACATCGCGATCGACATCAACAACGTGCTGACGATGTTTTTCACGGCGGCGATCGGCATCTATTTCTGGATGCATGGCGATGTCTCGGTCGGTGCGGTGGCGGTGGCCATGGGTCTCGTCATGCGCATCAATGGCATGTCGCAGTGGGTGATGTGGGAAGTGACCGCGCTGTTCGAAAATATCGGCACGGTCTATGACGGCATGGGCATGATGACCAAGCCGCACGACATCCAGGACGGTCCCGAGGCGCCGGCTCTTGCTGCCGCCAAGGGCGCCATCAGCTTCGATCATGTCCGCTTCCACTACGGCAAGAACAAGGGCGTGATCGAGGATCTGTCGCTGAATATCGGCGCCGGTGAGAAGGTCGGCCTTGTCGGCCGCTCGGGTGCGGGCAAGACGACGCTGATGAACGTGCTCTTGCGCTTCTACGATCTGGAGTCGGGCAAGATCACCATCGACGGCAAGGATATTGCGACGGTGACGCAGGACAGCCTGCGCTCGCAGATCGGCGTTGTGACGCAGGACACGTCGCTCTTGCACCGCTCGATCCGCGACAACATTGCCTACGGCAAGCCGGAAGCTGATGATGCGGAGATCATCGAGGCGGCCAAGCGCGCCAATGCCTGGGACTTCATCGAGAGCCTCACCGACCAGCAGGGCCGCACCGGCCTCGATGCCCAGGTCGGCGAGCGTGGCGTGAAGCTCTCGGGCGGCCAGCGTCAGCGTATCGCGATCGCCCGCGTCTTCCTGAAGGACGCGCCGATCCTGGTGCTGGACGAGGCGACCTCGGCACTCGATTCGGAAGTCGAGGCGGCGATCCAGGACAACCTCTTCGCCCTCATGCAGGGCAAGACGGTGATCGCGATCGCCCACCGCCTGTCGACGCTAACGGAGATGGACCGCATCGTCGTGCTCGACAAGGGCCGCCTCTCGGAGACCGGCACCCACGCCGAACTCGTCGCGAAAGGCGGCATCTACGCCGACCTCTGGACCCGCCAGTCGGGCGGGTTCATAGCGGATGACGCAGCTGAGGCGGAAGCGGCGGCGGAGTAAAAAGGGAGGCCGATCCTGATACGGGATCGGCCTCTTTCCTTCCGATCTTTAATTTGCCCGCCATCCAAAACAGCCTATATCCAGGGCATGACCTTCCGCCCGCTTTTCTCCTTCTTCGAGACCTGGATCCAGCCCTTCGCACGGCGCGATGATCTTCGGCCGCCGCAGGGGCTGGTGGCGTTCGTGTGGTTCTATGTGCGCCAGGCCAAGGCGCCGTTTGCGGCTTTGCTGGTGCTCGGCGGCATAACGGCGGGCATCGAGGCGGCGACGTTCTGGTTTGTCGGGCGGCTGGTCGACATGCTGGCGACGGTGACGCCGGGCGAGGGATGGAGCGGGCTACTTTCGGCGCACGGGCCGGAACTGCTTGTCATGCTCGGGCTGATCGGCGTCGTGCGCTTCGTCGTGGCCTTTCTGACGGCGCTGATCGACCAGCAGGTCATCACGCCGGGCTTCTATAATCTTGTGCGCTGGCAGTCCTATGTGCATGTCGCGCGCCAGTCGCTCTCCTTCTTCCAGAACGATTTTTCCGGGCGGATTGTCACGAAGGTCTGGTCGGCGGGGCAGGCGACGGGCGATGTCATCACCTCCTTCATGGAGAGCATCTGGTTCGTCTCGATCTATACGGTCTCGACGCTCGTGCTGCTCGGCCAGCTCGACTGGCGGCTGGCGGTGGTGCTGCTTGTCTGGCTGTCGATCTTCGCGGTGCTCGCGCGCTATTTCGTGCCGCGCATCCGCGAGCACGCGCGCCAATCGGCGGAAGCCGGGTCGATGATCAGCGGCCGCATGGTCGATGCCTATTCGAACATCCAGACGCTGAAGCTGTTCGGCCGCGACGATGCGAACGACCGCTACATGCGCGACGGTTTCGATATCTTCCAGACGACGATCCTGAATTTCACGCGGCTTCTCACGTCGCTGCGCGCCTCTCTTGCGTTTCTCTCGGGCCTTATGATCGCGGGCATGGCGGTGCTGTGCATCCATCTCTGGCTGACCGGCATCATCAGCTCGGGCGCCGTCGCCTTCACCATGGCGCTGGTGCTGCGGCTGAATTTCCTGCTGAATCGGCTGATGACGCAGCTCAACGGCATCATGCGCAATATCGGCACGATCCAGAACTCCGCGGACCTGATCTCCCAGCCGATTGGCCTCGTCGACCGGCCGGACGCCACGGTCATGGCGGTGACGCATCCGGAAATCCGCTTCGATCACGTGCGCTTCCACTACGGCCGCGCCTCCGGCGTCATCGACGACCTGACGCTTGTGGTGCGCCCCGGCGAGAAGGTCGGCATCGTCGGCCGGTCGGGTGCCGGCAAGTCGACGCTCGTCAACCTGCTCCTGCGTTTCTACGATTTGGAAGGCGGGCGCATCCTCGTCGGCGGCGAGGATATCGCTGCCGTCACGCAGGAGAGCCTGCGCGCCAGTATAGGCATGGTCAGCCAGGATACGGCGCTCTTGCACCGCTCGATCCGCGACAACATCCTCTTCGGCAATCCCGATGCCAGCGAAGCCCAGATGATCGAGGCGGCGAAAAAGGCCGAGGCGCATGATTTCATTCTGCAGCTCGAGGATCAGCGCGGCCGTACCGGCTACGACGCCCATGTCGGCGAGCGCGGGGTGAAACTGTCCGGCGGCCAGCGCCAGCGCATCGCCATTGCCCGCGTCATGCTGAAGGATGCGCCGATCCTGGTGCTCGACGAGGCGACCTCGGCGCTCGACAGCGAAGTCGAGGCGGCGATCCAGTCGAACCTCGAACGTCTCATGCGCGGCAAGACCGTGCTTGCCATCGCCCATCGGCTCTCCACCATCGCGGCACTCGACCGTCTGATCGTCATGGATCGCGGCCATATCGTGGAGGAGGGGAGCCATGCCGAGCTCGTCGCCAAGGGCGGGCTTTATGCGGATCTCTGGTCACGCCAGTCGGGCGGGTTCCTCAGCCACGAGGAAGCGGCGCAATAGTGCCGCAAAGCGTCGTTTCGCGACTGTCTTTTCAGCCGGGAAGCGCTTGAGGTTCAAGGCGATGGCTGTGCCTTGTCAAGATGCTCCGTTTTTCCCGCGACAATGTGCCCACCACCCCTTGCCAAGGCTGGACATAATTTGCGATCAAGCATAGAACGCGCCGGATTGACGGGGAATCTATGGCCGTATTGTGTCCGGAATTGCCGGTTTCCAAAGGGGCGTTGCGGTTTTCCGCAGACTTTGCGTGAGAGGATGGTTTAGCCGTGAGCGAACACGAGACAACAAGCGAATCCCTGGGCGAGCCCACTCGCCGTGATTTTCTTTACCTGACCACGGGTATGGCGGGCGTCGTGGGCGGCGTTGCGGTTGCATGGCCGTTCATCGACCAGATGCGTCCGGATGCGTCCACGCTGGCGCTCGCCTCCATCGAGGTCGACGTCTCCAGCCTGACGCCCGGCATGTCGCTGACGGCCAAGTGGCGCGGCAAGCCGGTGTTCATCCGCAACCGCACCGACAAGGAAGTGGAAGAAGCCAAGGCCGTAGCCCTTTCGGATCTGAAGGATCCGGTCGCGCGCAATGCCAATATCGCTGCCGACGCCGAAGCGACGGACCTCGACCGCTCCGCCGGTGAGGGCAAGGAAAACTGGATCATCATGATCGGCTCCTGTACCCATCTGGGCTGCGTTCCGCTCGGCCAGGCCGGCGATTTCGGCGGATGGTTCTGTCCCTGCCACGGTTCGCACTACGACACTGCTGGACGTATCCGTAAGGGTCCGGCCCCGCAGAACCTCGCTGTGCCGACCTTCTCGTTCGTATCCGACACAGTCATCAAGATCGGTTGAGGGGACACCTGATAATGAGTGCTGAACATTCCACCTACCAGCCGACGACTGGCATCGAGAAGTGGGTCGATTCGCGCCTGCCTCTGCCGCGCATGATCCATGACAGCTTCGTCTCCTACCCGGTCCCGCGCAACCTGAACTACGCCTATACCTTCGGCGCCATGCTGTCGGTGATGCTGATCGTGCAGATCCTGACCGGCGTCGTTCTGGCCATGCACTATGCGGCCGAAACCACCGTCGCGTTCAACTCGGTCGAAAAGATCATGCGTGACGTGAACCACGGCTGGCTGCTGCGTTACATGCACGCCAACGGTGCGTCCTTCTTCTTCATCGCGGTCTATCTGCACATCGCCCGCGGCCTCTACTACGGCTCCTACAAGGCGCCGCGTGAAATCCTCTGGATTCTCGGCGTGGTCATCTTCCTTCTGATGATGGCGACCGGCTTCATGGGCTACGTTCTGCCTTGGGGTCAGATGTCCTTCTGGGGCGCGACCGTCATCACCGGCTTCTTCTCGGCCTTCCCGTGGGTCGGTGAGTGGATCCAGCAGTTCCTGCTCGGCGGCTTCGCGGTCGACAATCCGACGCTGAACCGCTTCTTCTCGCTGCACTACCTGCTGCCCTTCATGATCGCCGGCGTCGTCGTCCTGCACATCTGGGCGCTGCACGTCACCGGCCAGACCAACCCGACCGGCGTCGAAGTGAAGTCCAAGACCGACACGGTTCCCTTCACGCCCTATGCGACGCTGAAGGATGCGCTCGGCGTATCGGTCTTCCTGATCGTCTTCGCCTGGTTCGTCTTCTACATGCCGAACTATCTCGGCCACCCGGACAACTACATCCCGGCCGACCCGCTGAAGACCCCGGCCCACATCGTTCCGGAATGGTACTACCTGCCGTTCTACGCGATGCTGCGCGCCATCACCTTCAACGTCGGCCCGATCGACTCCAAGCTTGGCGGCGTCCTTGTGATGTTCGGCGCGATCATCGTGCTGTTCTTCCTGCCCTGGCTCGACACGTCGAAGGTCCGCTCGGCCGTCTATCGTCCGTGGTACAAGCTGTTCTTCTGGCTGTTCGTGGCCAATGCCATCATGCTCGGCTGGCTCGGCGCCATGCCCGCGGAAGGCATCTACGTCGTCCTCTCGCAGCTCGGCACGCTCTATTACTTCGGCTTCTTCCTCGCCATCATGCCGGTCCTCGGCCTGATCGAGACCCCGAAGCGCATTCCGAATTCGATCACGGAAGCGGTTCTGGAAAAGAAGAACGCCAAGCTGGCCAAGGCCTGAGAGCGAGGACTAGGAACCATGACAATGAAAAAGCTTGTTGCAGGCATTCTGTCGCTCGCACTCGTCGCCGGTCTCGGCGTCTCCTACGCCACGGCGGAAGAGGCAGCGCCGGCTGCCGGTGCGGAGGCCGAACATGCCACCCCGCACTACCCGATCCATCATCCGAAGCAGGAAAAGTGGACCTTCGCCGGCCCCTTCGGCAAGTATGACAAGGGCCAGCTTCAGCGCGGCCTGAAGGTCTACACCGAAGTCTGTTCGGCCTGCCATTCGATGAACCTTGTTTCCTTCCGCACGCTGGAAGATCTTGGTTACTCGGAAGGCCAGGTAAAGGCTTTCGCGGCGAACTACGAAGTGCAGGACGGCCCGAACAGCGATGGTGAGATGTTCACCCGCAAGGCCGTGCCGTCCGACCATTTCCCGTCGCCCTTTGCCAACCATGAGGCGGCAGCCGCCGCCAACAATGGCGCGGCTCCGCCGGACTTCTCGCTGATCGCCAAGGCACGCGGCATTACCCGCGGCTTCCCGCAGTTCGTCTTCGACATCTTCACGCAGTACCAGGAAGGCGGCCCGGACTACATCTACTCGCTGCTGACCGGTTACGACGAAGAGAAGCCGGCGCATCTCGAAGTCGCCGAAGGCACGCACTACAACCCGTATTTCGCAAATGCCGCCGCACTCGCCATGGCCAAGCCGATCTCCGACGGCCAGGTCACCTATGACGACGGCGCGCCGCAGACGGTCGACCAGTATGCCCGCGACGTCGCATCCTTCCTGATGTGGGCCGCCGAGCCCCACCTCGAAGAACGCAAGCGCACCGGCTTCATGGTCATGATCTTCCTGGTGATCTTCACCGGCCTGATCTACCTGACGAAGAAGTCGGTTTACGCGAACAAGGAACACTGAGCGATCCGATCGCTTGGGTTCGAAAGGCGGCCTCCGGGCCGCCTTTTTTGTTGTGGGGCGGTGACGCACCTGCGATAACCGAAAAATCCTTCCGCAGTCGGGAAATTCCATGCCTACCGTTGAACAAGAACTCGTCGCCGCGATCCGCAGCATCCCGGACTATCCCAAGCCCGGCATCATCTTCCGCGACATCACCACCATGCTCGGCAATCCGCGCGCCTTCCGCCGCGCGGTGGACGAGCTTGTGCATCCCTATGCGGGCATCGGCATCGCAAAGGTGGCTGGCATCGAGGCGCGCGGCTTCATCCTGGGCGGCGCCATGGCGCACCAGCTGTCGACCGGCTTCGTGCCGATCCGCAAGAAGGGCAAGCTGCCGCACGAGACCGTGCGCATCGCCTACAGCCTGGAATACGGCGTGGACGAGATGGAGATGCACAAGGACGCCATCAAGCCGGGCGAGAAGGTCATCCTCGTCGATGACCTGATCGCCACCGGCGGCACGGCGGAAGCGGCCGTCAAGCTGCTGCGCCAGATCGGCGCCGACATCGTCGCCGCCTGCTTCGTCATTGATCTGCCAGAAATCGGCGGCCGCAAGAAACTGGAAGCGCTCGGCGTGGAAGTGCGCACGCTGGTGGCCTTCGACGGGCATTGAGGTAGCGCCTCACCCGGCCTGCCGGCGTCTTCTCCCCGCAAGCGGGGCGAAGGTTAGGGTGAGGGGCAAGCTCCGCAAATCGCCTACAGACGAGATCAGACGAATTCCAGAACCGTGCTCTCGAACCGGATGACCGGTTCGCCGTTCTGGTTGCGGCCGGCGCAGAGGATCGAATTGATCAGACGGTCTTTGCGCGTCGCCAGTTCGCGGGAAGCGAGCAGCGTCACCGAATAGGTGATCGTGTCGCCGGCAAAGACCGGCTTCAGCCAGGCGAGCTTGATGAAGCCCGGCGAGGGGCCGAGGCTCGGGGGCACGGTGCCTTCGGCGGCGAGGCGCTTGCACTCGCCAAGCCAGAACGGCACGAAGCACTTCATCCAGCCGGCGGAGGTATGCCAGCCCGAGGCGCAGAGACCGCCGAACAAGGCGTGTTTGGCCAGCTCCTCGTCGAGATGGAAGGGCTGCGGGTCGAAGTTTTTGGCGAAACGGATGATGTCTTCGGCGGTGAAGGTGTTGGACCCGATCTCGACGGCCTCGCCGAACGGATAAAGCTCAGCCATCCGCATGGTCGGCTCCCTTCGCAGCAACACGCATCATATTGATATATTCGGACACCGCGACCAGCTCGCCGCGCTGGTTGGTTACCTCGGCGCGCATGCGCACGATGCCGATCTCCGGCCGCGAGCGCGAGACGCGAGCATCCAGCACCTCGCAATGGCCGCCAAGCGTATCCCCCGCCAGCACCGGGCGCTTCCACTCCATGAGATCGACGCCGGGCGAGCCCTCCGAGGTCGAGCCATCGATATAGGCCTCGAACAGCATGCGCATCATCACGGCGCTGGTGTGCCAGCCGGAGGCGGCAAGGCCGCCGAGAATGCTGGCGCGGCCGGCGGCCTCGTCCATGTGCATCGGTTGCGGGTCGAATTCCCGCGCGAAGGCGATGATCTCGTCCGCCGTCATCGTACGCTTCGAAAAGTCGAAGCGCCGGCCCGGCGTAAAGTCCTCAAACGTATAGTGGGGCATGTCGCGATCCGTTCCATTGCGGGTGAACAATGGCGAGGGCGGCGGGCTTTTGCAAGCGCGGGTGGGGACGGTGGAACACCCACGTCCTTCAAGCGCAAAGAAAAACCGCAGCCCCTCGAGCCGAGGGACGGCGGCTTCGAATAGAGGTTGCCGCGTCGTCTTACGTATTGAAGCGGAAGTGGATGACGTCGCCGTCGTTGACGACGTATTCCTTGCCTTCGTCGCGGCCCTTGCCGGCTTCCTTGGCGCCGACTTCGCCCTTGTAGGCGATGTAGTCGTCATAGGCGATGGTGAAGGCGCGGATGAAGCCGCGTTCGAAATCCGTATGAATGACGCCGGCGGCCTGTGGGGCCTTGGTGCCGCGCACGATGGTCCAGGCGCGCGTTTCCTTGGGGCCGACGGTGAAATAGGTGATGAGGTCGAGCAGGTGGTAGCCGGCGCGGATGAGGCGATCGAGGCCGGCTTCCGTGAGGCCGAGCGCCGAAAGGAACTCTTCGGCTTCCTCTTCCGGCAGCTGGGCGACTTCGGATTCGATCGCAGCCGAGATGATGACGCATTCCGCGCCCTGCTCCTTCGCCATGGCGGCGACGGCGGCGGTGTGTTCGTTGCCCGTCGAGGCATCGGCTTCCGCGACGTTGCAGACATAGAGAACGGGGTGGGAGGTCAGGAGGTTCAGGCCCTTCAGGACCTCGATCTCTTCCGGCGCCAGCGTCTTCAGGAGAAGGCGGGCCGGCTTGCCCTCGTTGAGCAGCTTGACCACGGCTTCCATGATCGGCAGCTGGGCGAGCGAGTCCTTGTCCTTGCTGGCGGCGCGCTTGCGGGTCTGTTCGACGCGGCGCTCCAGGCTTTCGAGATCGGCGAGCATCAGCTCGGTCTCGATCGTGTCGGCATCGCCCACCGGATTGATGCGGCCTTCGACATGGGTGATGTCGTCGTCCTCGAAGCAGCGCAGCACGTGCACGACGGCGTCGACTTCGCGGATATTGGCGAGGAACTTGTTGCCGAGGCCTTCACCCTTCGACGCGCCGCGCACGAGGCCGGCAATGTCGACAAAGGAGATGCGCGTCGGGATGATTTCCTTGGAGCCGGCAATGGCGGCCAGCGCCTTCATGCGTAGATCGGGAACCGCCACTTCGCCGGTGTTCGGCTCGATGGTGCAGAAGGGATAGTTCGCCGCCTGGGCGGCCGCCGTCTTGGTCAGCGCGTTGAAGAGGGTCGACTTGCCGACATTCGGCAGACCGACGATACCGCATTTGAAGCCCATGGAGATGGTCCATTCGTCGTAAGAAAATCGTTGCCCTCGCTATGGGGGATGGGAGGGGCAGGGTCAAGAGCTTGGCGGCCTTGGGGCCTTGAACTCGCACCTCTTGCGGTGCACAATGGGCCAACATCGCTCGAAGCCAACGTCATGAGGAGCTTCCCATGAGCAATGGTGACACGACCCTCACCCCGAAGACATCAACCAAGCCGAAGCTCGAACGGCCGAAGCTCTACAAGGTTCTGCTCGTCAACGACGACTACACGCCGCGCGAATTCGTCGTGCTGGTGTTGAAGGCCGTGTTCCGCATGGCCGAGGAGACGAGCTACCGGGTGATGATGACCGCCCACAAGATGGGCACCTGCGTCGTCGTCATCTGCGCGCGCGACATCGCCGAGACCAAGGCGAAAGAGGCGACGGACCTCGCCAAGGAGGCGGGTTATCCGCTGCTGTTCCAGACGGAGCCGGAGGAGTAGGCCTCAGGATCGGCGGATCTGGAAACCGGTCTTGTTCTGCTCGAAGCCGCAGCGCGTGTAGAAGTCCGACGCGCCCATCTCACCGCGTCTCGTCAGCAGCATCACCTTGTAGCAGCCGGCCTGCCATGCCGCATCGACGGCGTGTTTGAGGACAGCGCGGCCAAGACCCGTTCGGCGCGCGGTTTTTGCGGTGACGACATTCTCGATCAGCGCATAAGGCGCGCCGGCGCGCGTGAGGTTCGGCACCACGAGGAGGGTACAGGAGGCGAGGGGGATGCTATCCTTGACTGCGACATAGATCGTCATGCCCGGCTGGGCGAGGATGACGGCGAAGTGCGCCTGTGCCGTTGCCGCATCCATCGGCGGATCGTCGGGGTTGAGCTCGGCATAGAGAGCGAGCAGGCCGGCAAGGTCATCAAGACCGGCGGGGCGAAGGATGGCGTCGCGGGGCACGTCAGTCGCCCTTGTTGCCGAGCAGCTTCCTCAGCATTTCCGCCATCGGTCCTGTCGTCGGCAGGATTTTCGGCTGATTGTGGTTGCGCGCCTGGCGGATATGGGACTGGCCGGCCGGCTTCTTTTCGGGCGCGGCCTTCTCCTCCGGCTTCCCGCCGGTGGCGAGTGCCAGCTTGTTCATCAGCTGCGAATCATCGCCCCGCACCAGCATGTCGATGTTGAGCGCCAGTTCGTCGAGCAGTGGATCGAGCCATGTATGATCGGCCTTGGCGAAATCGCCGAGTACATGGTTTGTCACCAGTTCCTTAGTGCCGGGATGGCCGATGCCGAGGCGCATGCGCCGGTAGTCCCTGCCGCAATGGGCGTCGATCGACTTGATGCCGTTATGCCCGCCATGGCCGCCGCCGACCTTGATGCGCACCTTGCCGGGTGCGAGATCGAGTTCGTCATAGATCGCGACGATGTCCTTGGGAGCGAGCTTGTAGAAGCGCATCGCCTCACCGACGGATTCGCCCGAAAGGTTCATGAAGGTCTGCGGCTTGACGAGCAGCACCTTCTCGCCGGCGATCTCGCCTTCGGCGATTTCGGCCTTGAACTTCTTCGACCAGGGCGAGAACGGGTTCTTGCGGTGGATCGCATCCAGCGCCATGAAGCCGATATTGTGGCGGTTGCCCGCATATTTTGCGCCCGGATTGCCGAGCCCCGCGATGATCTGCATGGAAGTGGTCCGCAAGTGGAGGTGTCCGTGTCTTCACCACCGCGAAAGCGGCTGGAAGTCAACCGCCTTGGGTCAATTCTTCATGCCGTTGTCGGCCGTGCGCGTATCCGGCGGCAGGCCGTAGGCGGTGAAGATGCGGTCCTGGTCGCCGTTCACGATCAGCTTGTCCAATTCAGCCTGGAGACTCACGATCAGGTCCTGTGGCGTCTGTTTGTTGCAGGCGAGGCCATAAATCTGGCCATCCATAAGCATGGCCTTCTCGACCGGAATCCCGTCTTTTAGCAGCTTCTTGTAGGTCTTGACGGAGGTCGGCATCAGGTCGATGCGGCCGGAAAGGAGCTTGCGCAGCGTGATGTCGATATCGGCGGCGAGGTCGATATCCTTGAAACCGAGGCGTTCGAGCGCCTCTACGGCGAAATCGCCGCGTTGTGAGCCGACCTTGAGTTCGAGTGCCTTGGCAGGTGTCAGGCCGTCATGCGTATCGCCCTGACGTTTGACGAGAACCATCTGGTCCTTGAGCAGCGGATTGACCCAGGCGAAGCGGTCGGCGCGCTTGCGGTTGTGACCCGTCGTGAAGACGCAGGTGTTCGGCTGGTTCTCGGCCATGGCGAAGGCGCGGGCCCAGGGCATGATCTCCAGCGTGTAGTCGATGCCGGCAGCCTTGGCGATCGTTTCCACCTGGTCTACCGCGATGCCGGTGATCTTGCCGTCCTTGGTGTAGTTGAAGGGGGCATATTCTTCCGTCACGAAATGCAGCGTGCCAGCAAGGGCTGAGGAAAGCGGGGCAAGCGACAGGCAGAGCGTCAAAAGCAGTGTCTTCATCGTCCTGTCCCTCGGGCCCGTCAGGAGGCCATGGCACGACGCTCGGGCACGTCGGGCTTTGCAAATTCGTCGAGCTTTTCGAGCAGCGCGTCAAGCGGCAAGGGCCTGCTCAACAGGTAACCCTGGCCGAATTCGATATCCATGCTCTGCAGGATATCCCACTGCTCCGTCGTCTCGATGCCTTCGGCCACCACCGCGCAGCCCATCTGGTGCGAGATTGTACGGATGCCCTCGACGAGCATGCGGCTCTTGCGGCGCACATCCGGCTGGTCGGAGGAGAGCGAGCGGGTGAAGGACTGATCGACCTTGACGATATCGACCGGGAACCGGTTGAGATAGCTGAGCGAAGAGTAGCCCGTGCCGAAATCGTCGAGCGCGATGCGGCAGCCGAGATCGGAGAGCGCGTCGAGCACCTCGCGCACGACGGGATTGTCCAGCATCAGCACGGCCTCGGTGATCTCGACGACGATGCGCGATGGCGTGATCCCGCTTTCGAGCAGGAGGGTCGCGATCCGGGCGGGCAGGGCCTGTTCGAATTGCAGCGGCGAGAAGTTGACCGCGAGATAGGTGTCGCCAAGGCCGTCGAGCTTGGAGATGGTTGCCAGATTGGCGATGGCCTTCGAGAGGATGCAGTCGCCGATCCGCGCGATCGTGCCGTTCTCCTCCGCGATGCCGATGATCTCGGCCGGCGGCAGGATGCCGCGCTCGGGGTGATGCAGGCGCATCAGCGCCTCGAACCCGGCGACGCGGCCGTCCGCGAGGCTGACGATGGGCTGGAGATGGGTGGTGAACCAGTCGTCGCGCAGGCCCTGATCGATAAACTGTTCGATTTCGAGCCGCTTGCGGGCGATATCGACCATGTTGTTGTCGAAGAGCTGCACGCCGTTCTTGCCGCCGCGCTTGCGCGCATACATGGCCATGTCGGATTTCTGCAGCAGGCAGGCGGCGGTGGCGGCGTGGTCCGGATAGACCGCGATGCCGATGCTGGCGCTGACATTGAGTTCCGCGCCGTTGACGATGAGCGGTGCGCGCAGGCTGGCGACCAGCCTGTCGCTGATATCCATCGCAAGCTGGCGCGCATTCGGTGCCGAGAGGAGGATGGCGAATTCGTCGCCGCCGAGGCGGGCGATGACGTCATTGGCGCGCAGCTGACGGCGCAGCCGCATGGCGACCTGGCAGAGCACGTCGTCGCCGCTGGCATGGCCGAGATTGTCGTTGATCCATTTGAAGCGGTCGAGATCGACGAAAAGGCAGGCGAGCTGCTGGCCATGCGCGTCGACCTCGCCGATCAGTTCGTCCAACACGGTCTCGAAGCCCTGGCGGTTGAGCAGGCCGGTCAGGTGGTCGGTAATGGCCTGGCGATGGTTGCGGGTCTCTGCTTCCTTGAGGTCGGTGACATCGGTCATGACCGAGAGCGAGAGCGCCTGGCGGTTGCGGCTCGCCTCCACGCCGGTTTCCAGGATCAGCACGTCGATCACGCTGCCGTCGGCGCACAGGAAGCGCAGGGTCACCTCGCAGATGCCGCCGTCCTCCATGTTCGTGGTATGGCGCTTGCGATAGGTCTCGCGGCATTCCTCGACGACGAAGTCGGTGAATTCCTGGCCGATCACGGCCTCGCGGCGATAGCCTGTCGCGGTCAGCCAATAGTCGCTGACGGCCGTGATGCGGTTTTGCGCATCGATGGAAAACAGCATGGCCGGCGTCAGGTTGTAGATATCGGTGGCGCGGGCATGGGCGAGCTTCAGCTCGTTCTCCTCGCGCTCCAGCTTGCTCTGCATCTCGTTGAAGTTATGGGCGAGTGCGCCCATCTCGTCATTCGAGGTCCAGTCGACATGGTGGCGCGAGCCGAGCCGGCGCGTCGCTTCGATGGCCGCGGTCAGCCGCATCAGCGGACGGATGATGGTGATGCGGTTGCCGATGATGGCGGCGGTGAAGAGCGTCGCGACGGCGAAGAAGAAGATGGCGAAGATGCTCAGCTCATCCGCCGAGAAACGCGAGAAGAGGCCTTCCTTGCGGATCCAGATTTCCGCCGTGCCAACCTTCTTGATGCCGTCGGTCGCCTTGTAGAGGATATCGGTCTTGACGATGGAGCGCGCGTCATCCGGATTGGGCGAGAGGGCCGGCTTGCGGATGTCGATGACATCGGAGGTGTCGCGCACCTGCACATAGCTGATATCGGCATCGGCCTGTAGCGCGGTGACGATCTGGTCGATGCTGTCCTTGTCGAAATCCCACAGCGGCTTGCCGAGTGCCTGGACATTGGCCTGGAGCAGCACTTCGGTATTTTGCAGCCGCTCGCGCGCGACGCGGTCGGACGACAGGATCAGGAACAGCAGGAAGAGCGGGGCGACGAAGACAAGCAGGGCGCCGATGACGATGGCGATGAAGCGGCTTTCAACCGAATGCATTTTCATGCCGGTCGCCCCTCTGCCGCGTTACAAAGCCAGCTCATATGCCCCTCTTTGGCTTTTGCCATTTTCCCCAGGGGCTAGATTTTCATCAAAGTCTTAAATGTTGCTGAAATGGCGACCCGCAAAAGTGCTGGTAATCCAAACTTCCCGCAACGGTAGTGTGGTCCGTTCCGGCAAAGAAAAACCCCGCGCCTTGGGTAAGACGCGGGGTTTCGAGAAGATCCCGGAAATGGGATTATTCTGCGGAGCCTTCGGCTTCTTCTTCTTCCTTCACGCCGGCCGCCGGGGTGGCGATCGTTGCGATGGTGAAGTCGCGGTCGGAGATGACCGGGCTCGTGCCCTTCGGCAGCTTGATGTGCGAGATGTGGATACCGTCGCCGACCTTGAGGCCGGAGAGGTCAGCCGTCAGGAATTCCGGAATGTCGCCGGCCAGAGCGTGCAGCTCGACTGCGTGGCGAACGATGTTCAGGACGCCGCCGGCCTTGATGCCCGGGGACTTCTCTTCGTTGATGAAGTGAACCGGCACTTCGACGACGACGTGGGTGTTACCCGAAACGCGCAGGAAGTCGACATGCATGGTGAAGTCGCGGACCGGATCCAGCTGGAAGTCCTTCGGCAGAACCTTGATCTTCTCGCCGTTGACGTCGATCGTGGCGACCGTCGTCTTGAAGCCGCCGGCGTGGATACGCTGGGTGACGTCCTTGGTCGAGAGGGCGATCGACAGGGGGGCCTGCTTGTCGCCATAGATAACTGCAGGAATAAGGCCGTTGCGGCGAAGTTCACGGGAGGACCCCTTACCAACCCGTTCGCGCGTCTCGGCCTTGAGCTCGTAAGTTTCGTGGCTCATGGCTTTACCTTTCGTGTGTTACTGGAGAGCCTTTCGCGCATCGGGCTGCGCCCGGCGATGCAAAAGGCTTGAGGATTTCGTGAAAGCCTCATCCACGTTGCCTCCAAGGGTGTCTACGCGGACGGGGGCTGCATAAACAAGAATGCCCGGAAATGCAAGGGGCGGGGCCGGCTCGACCCTGGATTGACATGCTGCCGCCGCGATTGGATGTTCGGTGGCGAACGCTTCGGTGAAGGAGAATAGAATGAGACGACAGATCCTGATGGCCTCGGCCGCCCTTGCGCTTGTTTCGGTAAGCCCCGCCGCCGCCCAGGAGATTTCGCCTGCCGGTGCGGAAAGCCTCCAGCAGCGCCTGACGCACTACCTGCCGAAGGACATGGTCGATGCCGGCCTCATCACGGTAAAAGCGGCCTCCTCCTTCTACGAGCTGCGCTTCAATCCGACCGTCCTCCTGGACAAGGCGAAGGAAAATTCGGTGAAGGTCGAGGGCCTGAAGCCGATGACGGCCTATCTGCGCCCGCAGCCGAAAGGCACCTATCGATTCGAATCGAGCGACAGCTTCGACATCAAGGGCACGATGCGCGGCGAAGGCTCCTTCACCTATCTCGTCGATACGATGAAGATGGACGGGATCTACGATCCGGAACTCCTCTATTTCACCTCGGCGAACTGGTCGGCGAAGCGCATAGGCTTCTCCAGCACGACGCCGAAGGAAAGCGTTATGGCAAGCTTTGGCGAAGTGTCCGGACAGGTCACGTCGGAAAAGAAGGCGCCGGGGGTCATCGACATTTCGAGCACCGGCGTCATGAAGGCGTTCAGTGAGACGATCACCGGCGGCCCATCCGGCCGGGTCGATATCGGGGCGGATACGCTCGACATCGATGTCAGCCTTGACGGCGCGCGCTACAAGATCTTCCAGGATCTCGTCTTGTTCGTGCTCGACAACATCAAGAAGGACCAACTCGACGCGCAGGATGCCGCGAAGCTCAAGGAGCTGCTGCGTGCCTCGCTACCGGTCTTCGACAACCTGACCGAGACGATCAAGGCGTCCAACGTGACCGTCGGCACCGACAAGGGCACTTTCGGCGCCGATGCCGTCACCTACAATATCGACATGAATGGCATCGGCCATTCGACGCGCGTCGGCTTCGGCTTCGGCGTGGAGCATCCGAAGCCTCCGGCGGGCGTGTTGCCGGCGGAATTTGCCGAGGCGCTGCCGGAACGGGCGAATTTCAAGGTGGCGGTGGCCAATCTCGACCTTGCCGGCGCCGTTCACTACCTCATCGATCACGCCGACTTCACCAAGCCGGAACCGTTGACGGAAGAGCAGAACAAGGAGCTCGGCCGCATCGTCCTGCCGAACGGTGCGATGACCGTCGAGTTCGAGGACGTCTCGGCGGCCTCGCCGATCTATGACCTGCAGGTCTCCGGCAAGATGACGGTCTATCCCGACCAGCAGGACCGCCGCAGCGCCGATATCACGATCACCATGCGCGACTTCGACAAGACGATCACCTATCTCCAGCGCAACGCCGGAAAGGTGCCGCAGTTCGGCCAGGCCTCCTTCGGTCTCCTGATGATGAAGGGCCTTGCCCGCAAGGGCAGCGGCGATGCGCAGATCTGGGACCTGACGGTCGGCGAGGATGGCAAGGTGCTGATCAACGGCCAGCCGCTGCCCTTCCAGCCGTAAATCCTATGCTTTGCGCTTCGCGGTGAAACGCGAGAGCGCGAGCATTAGCCCGCCGGCGAGCAGGCCCCAGAAAGCACCTGAAATGCCTGCAAAGGAGACGCCCGAGGCGGTGACGAGGAAGGTCACCGCAGCGGCTTCCCGTCCATCGATCTCCTTGAAGGCATTGAGGGCCGAATTGGCGAAGGCGCTGATCAGCGCGAGGCCGGCGACGGCTTGGATGAGGATGGGCGGCGCCAGGCTGACAAAGGCGGTCACCGCGCCCGCGGCAAGGCCGAAGATCACGTAGAAGACGCCGGCATTGATCGCCGCCCAATAGCGTTTGGCGGGATCGGGATGGGCATCGCTGCCGGCGCACATGGCGGCGGTGATGGCGGCCAGGTTAACCGCATGGCCGCCGAACGGGGCCGAGAGCAGTGAGAACAGGCCGGTGGTGGCAAAGAGCGGGCCGGGATTGGGCTCGTAGTGATTGACCTTCAGCACCGCGATGCCGGGAATGTTCTGCGAGGCCATGGTGACGATGAAGAGCGGCAGCGCGATGGAGACGAGCCCGGCAAAGGTGAAGACGGGCGTGACGATCTCGGGCTTCGGCGGCAGGGCCTCGGCCAGTCCGGCAAAGGCCCCGTCGGGAATATCGACGCCGAAAGCGAGTACGGCGACGAAGGCGGCAAGGGCCGCCGGCACGGCATAGAGCCGGTTAAGGCTGCCGACGATCACCCAGGCCAGCACGATCGGCAGGCCGAGCCAGGGATTGAAGGCGATGGCCTTCACCGGCGCGAAGCAGAGGCCGATCAGCACGCCGGCCAGCATGGCATTGGCGAGTGCGGCGGGAATGGCGGCGACCATGCGGCCGAGCGGTTTCCAGAGGCCCGCAATGACGATCAGCACCGCGCAGACGATGAACCCGCCGACCGCGGTGGCAAAGCCGCCCTCGACCGCGCCGGAACTGGCAAGCAGCGCCGCGCCCGGCGTCGACCAGGCGATGGAAACGGGCAGGCGGGTCGCGACGCTGAGCACGATGGCGCAGACGCCCATCGACACCGAAAGCGCCATCAGGCCGGAGGCGGCCTGCGCCTCCGTGGCGCCGACGCCGGTCAGGCCGTGCAGCACGACGGCGAAGGAACTGGCAAAACCGACGAAGGCGGTGAGCAGGCCCATGAACAGGGCTTGGGCGGAAAAATCACGAAGCATGGCAGGATCGATAAAGGAAAGGGATGCGCAGTCGTAACAGGCGGCGCGGGGCTTGGAAACAGGCTTTTGAGCGGCAGACTTGCCGTTTGCGGATGCCCCCGGTCTTGGACCTTGGTCGCGCTGGACCTTCCGCCGCAAGCACGGTTATAGTGGGTGACGTTATATTCAGGTGCGACGATCGGTCGGAAGCTTTCGGGAGGAGAGCGGATGCCCCTGCGTTTCGATCACGCGGATCATGTGCACAGCGTGGCGGGTCATGCATCCGCCGCGGCCAGTTCGCCTGTTGCCGCGTCCTGGCGGCGCTGCCTCACGCTGCATGGCCTGTCTCCGGAAGAGGCACGCGCGCCCTGGCGGCTGAGCGAGGCGGAATTCCGCCACGCCCGCACGCGCTCCAGCGTTCTCGTCGAGGAAGCCTCGGGCGAACTCGACCGTCTCTTCGCCACGGTCGGCAAGGCGGGCTGCTGCCTGCTGCTGACGGATGAAAACGGCATCGCGCTCGAGCGGCGCGGGGCGGCGGGCGACGACCGGGCGTTTCGCGGTGTCGGCCTGTGGTCCGGCACGGTCTGGAGCGAAGCGAGCGTCGGCACCAACGGCATCGGCACGGCGCTGGCCGACGAGCGCCCGGTGCTCATCCTGCGTGACCAGCATTTCCTGTCGCAGAATACCGGCTTGTCCTGCACGACCGCGCCGATCCGCGACCATACCGGCCGCATCGCCGCCGCCATCGACATCTCCACCTGCCGCGACGACGCCAACGAGATGACGATGGCGATCCTCTCGCAGGCGATCCGCGATGCCGCCGCGCGCATCGAAGCCGGGCTTTTCCGCCGCGCCTTCTCGGCCGCCCGCATCCTGCTCGTGCCCGTCGATGGCCGAGCGGCGCCGGCACTGCTCGCTGTCGACCGCGACGATCTGGTTCTTGGCGCCACCCGCGCGGCGCGTCAGGTGCTCGGCCTCGACGACCGGCGGATCGCCACGGGCGTTGCCGCGTCGGACCTGCTGCAGGAGACCCGGGCTGAGGAGGGGCGGGACCTCGACGACGCCGAGCGCGCGGCCCTGCGCCGTGTCCTGACGCGGGCCGGCGGCAATATCAGCCAGGCGGCGGATCTGCTCGGCATCAGCCGTGCCACGCTCTATCGCAAGATGAAGAAGCTCTCGATCAACTGATGTTGCGATGCAGCACGGCCGGTGCTGCCGACCTGTCTCAAATCTGAAACAGTCGCCGCAACCATCGCCTTGCAGGCTCTACCGCAATCCGGCGAAGCGCAGCACCATTCTCCTCACGGCCCATCCGGGCCTCTTTTGGGAGGAATGACATGCTGCATCAGAAGATCGTCGAAAACCCGTACAAGGCAAAGTATGGCAACTTCATCGGTGGCGAGTGGAAGGAACCGGTCGCGGGCCGCTACTTCGACAACATCACCCCGATCACCGGCGGCAAGCTCTGCGAAGTCGCCCGCTCCGACGCCGCCGATATCGAGCTGGCGCTCGATGCCGCTCATGCCGTCAAGGACAAGTGGGGCCGCACCTCGAGCACCGAGCGCGCCAACATCCTCATGAAGATCGCGCAACGCATGGAGGACAATCTCGATCTCCTTGCCCGCGCCGAGACCTGGGATAACGGCAAGCCGCTACGCGAAACCATGGCGGCCGACATTCCGCTCGCCATCGATCACTTCCGCTACTTCGCCTCCTGCGTTCGCGCCCAGGAAGGCACGATCGGCGAGGTCGATCACGACACCATCGCCTATCACTTCCATGAGCCGCTCGGCGTCGTCGGCCAGATCATTCCGTGGAACTTCCCGATCCTGATGGCCGCCTGGAAGCTCGCGCCGGCTCTTGCCGCGGGCAACTGCGTGGTACTCAAGCCCGCCGAGCAGACGCCGTCTTCCATTCTCGTCTGGGCCGAACTCATCGGCGACCTCCTGCCGGCCGGCGTGCTCAACATCGTCAACGGCTTCGGCCTGGAAGCCGGCAAGCCGCTCGCCTCCAACCCGCGCATCGCGAAGATCGCCTTTACGGGCGAGACGACGACCGGCCGCCTGATCATGCAATATGCCAGCCAGAACCTCATTCCGGTGACGCTGGAGCTGGGCGGCAAGTCGCCGAACATCTTCTTCGCCGACGTGATGAACGAGGACGACGACTATCTCGACAAGGCGCTCGAAGGGTTTGCGATGTTCGCGCTGAACCAGGGCGAGGTCTGCACCTGCCCGAGCCGCGCGCTGGTGCATGAGAAAATCTACGACCGCTTCATGGAAAAGGCCGTCAAGCGTGTGGAAAAGATCGTGCAGGGCAACCCGCTCGACATGGGCACGATGATCGGCGCGCAGGCGTCCTCCGAGCAGCTGGAGAAGATCCTCTCCTATATCGATATCGGCCGGCAGGAGGGTGCGGAAGTGCTGACCGGCGGCGGGCGGGGCGATCTCGGCGGCGATCTTGCGGGCGGTTACTACGTCAAGCCGACGGTCTTCCGCGGCCACAACAAGATGCGCATCTTCCAGGAGGAGATTTTCGGACCGGTCGTCTCGGTCACGACCTTCAAGGACGATGCGGAAGCGCTCGCCATCGCCAACGACACACTCTACGGCCTTGGCGCCGGCGTGTGGAGCCGCGATGCGAACCGCTGCTACCACTTCGGCCGCGACATCCAGGCCGGTCGCGTCTGGACCAATTGCTACCATGCCTATCCGGCCCATGCGGCCTTCGGAGGCTACAAGCAGTCGGGCATCGGTCGCGAGACGCACAAGATGATGCTGGATCACTACCAGCAGACCAAGAACATGCTGGTCAGCTACTCTCCCAAGGCGCTCGGCTTCTTCTGAGCGACCGCCGCTTTCTCCCATCCCCCAAGGAGAAGGCGAATGAAGGGCAGGACTGCCCCTGGCTACCTGCCCGCTCCCTCTCCCCACCTGCCCGGGGAGAGGGACACCGCATTCAGGAGAGCCTTGATGTCCGATATTCCGACAGAGCCGCGCGTGGTGGCGACCGAGGCGGCGCTGGATTTCATCCGGGAGATCCAGACGGATCATCCCGAAATCCTGTTCCATCAGTCAGGTGGCTGCTGCGACGGGTCCTCGCCGATGTGTTACCCGGCGGACGATTACATCGTCGGTGATCGCGACGTGAAATTGGGCGAGATCGGCGGTGTTCCCGTATATATCAGCGAGAGCCAGTTCGGCGTGTGGCAGCACACGCAGCTGATCATCGACGTCGTGCCAGGTCGCGGCGGCATGTTCTCGCTCGACAACGGGCGAGAGAAGCGTTTCCTTACCCGCTCACGGATCTTTGGTGGTGGCGAGGCCTGTCCGCTGCCGCAGCGCTGAGCCGTTCAGTGTATGAAAAAACCCGCCATGGGAATGGCGGGTTTTTCTATTCTGGAAACTGAGGTCTCAGTTTACCGCGCAGGCCGGGTCGCGTTTTGCCCGGCGCTTGTCCGCGCAACGCGGATCCTCGCGTTCCTCGCGGCCAGAACGGTCCGCCCGCGTGCCGCTGTCGTCAAGGCCAAGCCGGATATCGGCGTCCTGACGCTTGTTGTCGCTGCGCTCGCGGTCCTTGCCCTTGCGGTCACGCTCCCTGTCCCGGTTGCGGTCACGGTCTGAGCGGTCTTCGCGGGCACGATCCCAAGTGCTGGCGCGATCATCGCTCTGGTCCTGCCAGCCGATCTTCACGCGGTCGCGCGGACGCTCGCGGTTGTCCTCCCAGCCTGTGTCCGGACGGCTGAACTGGCATTCGCCGCGGCCGATCACGTCGTAGCCGCTGGAACGCGCCTCGCAGGCATTGGCAAAGGTCTGGCGGTCACGGCCGCGCGAGCCGCAGACCGGTGCATATTCCCGCGTGCAGGCGCGGCCTTGATCCGGATACGGATCGGGCCGGACGCCGAAGCGGCATTCGCCGCGGCCGACGATGCGATAACCGTTGGAACGTGCTTCGCAGGCATTGGGGAAGGTCTGGGTTTCGCCGCCGCGCGAGCCGCAGACGGGCATGTATTCCATGGTGCAGGCCTGCGGGCGGGGGCGATAGTCCGGCCGTCCCTCATCGACCTCGACCTGGCAGGCGGCAAGCGTGCCGGCAGCAAGAAGGATGGCGGCACGTGCCGCCAGGCGGCTGAACAAAGACATTGATATCATAGGATTCCTCCTCGCGAATCTGAGCAGACCCTAACGCAAATTTGATTGGCCCGATATCGGCCGTGAACAAAAAAAGCAGGGTGTGGTTGCGGCATGAAAAAGCCTGCACAACCGAAGCGGGCGCGCAGGCTTGAAAGCTTGGAAAATACGGTTTCGTCAGTCGAAGAGGCTCGAGACCGACTCTTCCGCGCTCGTGCGGTTGATCGCTTCGCCGAGCAGATTGGCGGTCGTGATGACGCGGATGTTGTGCGCCGACTGGACGGCCGTGGTCGGCTGGATCGAGTCGGTGATCACGAGTTCCTTGAGCTTCGACGAGGTGACACGGGCCACGGCGCCGCCGGAGAGCACGCCATGCGTGATATAGGCGGTGACGCTCGTCGCGCCCTTGTTCAGAAGCGCCTCGGCCGCGTTGCAGAGCGTGCCGCCGGAATCGACGATATCGTCGATCAGCAGACAGTCCTTGCCGGTGACGTCGCCGATGACGTTCATGACTTCGGACTCGCCGGCGCGCTCACGGCGCTTGTCGACGATCGCCAGCTGGCAATCGAGGCGCTTGGCAAGCGCACGGGCGCGCACCACGCCGCCGACGTCGGGCGATACGACCATGACGTTCTGGAGATTGTAGTTTTCCTTCACGTCGCGCGCCAGGATCGGCACGGCGTAGAGGTTGTCCGTCGGGATATCGAAGAAGCCCTGGATCTGGCCGGCATGAAGGTCGAGCGTCATCACGCGGTTGGCGCCTGCCTCGGTGATGAGGTTGGCAACGAGCTTTGCCGAGATCGGCGTGCGCGGGGCGGACCTGCGGTCCTGGCGGGCGTAGCCGAAATAGGGGATCACGGCGGTGATGCGGCGCGCCGAGGAGCGGCGCATGGCATCGATCATGATCAGCATTTCCATCAGGTGGTCGTTCGTCGGAAACGAGGTTGACTGGACGATGAAGACGTCCTCGCCGCGCACGTTCTCCTGGATTTCAACGAAGATTTCCTGGTCTGCAAAGCGCCGGACCGTGGCACGGCCGAGCGGAACATTCAGATAGTTGCAGATCGCTTCGGCCAGAAGCCGGTTCGAATTGCCCGCGAAAACCTTCATCTATGGTCCGCCTGTTATTCTGCTGATGGGGGGGCGTTTAAGGGGCCAGCCCCTCGAATGCAAGGGCCTTGCCCCGATCACTAAGCGAATCTTCGCATTTCGCTGTGATTTACCGTTTCGAGCCTGTTAACCGGGTACGGAACCACGCCAGTCGAGATATTCGCGGATGGTCTTTTGCGCGATGCCTTCCATCGTGCGGGCGGGAACCGCCGACCACGGATCGGAGGCCGTGCCGGAGACGGTTTCCTGTCCCTGGATGCGATGCAGCCGTGCGCCGCTGCCGTCGAGCACGTCCCAGACATAGACGACGGTCGTGCCGCCATTGTCCTTCATCGCCGAGAAATAACCCTTCAGGATGTATTTGCTGGAATTGTCGGAGGCGCTGCGGATGGTCAGGCCGTTGGAGCGGGCTTCCGCGCCGAGGCGCTTGGAGAGTGGCGTCACCGCCTCGACCGGCGCGCCGATGATCGGCAGGAAGCGGATCGTCTCGCCGGATTTCTGAGGTGTTGCGACGGCGACCTCTTCTGCGCCGCCGGAGGTCTCGGCCGCCAGCGAGCGCTGGGCGGTCTCGCGGGCGAGCGCCGTGTCGGATGCCGTCCGGCTGCCGGTGTTGTTGCGTTCGAGCGCATCGGCCTGACCCTGCAGCGTGCCCGCCGTGTCGCGGCCGCTCGTCGTGCCGGTTTCGGCCGGCGTGGCGAAGGCGGTTTGTTGCGTCGTGGTGGTGACGGGCGTGGTCTGGGCGCTCATCTGGTCCAGATCGCGCTGGGTGACGGGCGACGAATTCAGGCCGCCGCCGACATCGACCTGCGGCGTCAAGGCATCCGTGCTGTTGCAGCCGGAAAGGATCGCGATGAGGCCGATCACTGCCAGCCGCTTCGTCAGCTCGTGCGTCATTGTCGTCCGTGTCCTTCGCAGCACCTGTGCCGCGCCCGTTCCCCGCAACGATTTATGGGTGGCCCTCAAAGTCCTGTCAATTACAGGATCTCGCGAGCCTGGGGTTAGGCAATCACACCTCGATGAAATCGAGGCCGTAGCGGGAAAGCGGCTTTGGCGTGTCCGTGGTGGTCAGATAGGTCTGGCCGAGCGTCATGGCGGTGCCGCTGTCGGAATCGAGCAGGATCGTGTGCACGAAGACCGACATGTTTGGCTCGATCTCCTGCGGATTGCCGGCATGGAACATCTGGTGCTCCATCCAGGACGGCGCAAAACGCGCCCCGACGGAATAGCCGCAGGAATTCAGCCGGTGGCGGGCGAGGCCCCGTTCGTCGAGGATGCGGGCATGGGTCTCGAAGACCGTCCCGAAGGTATTGCCGGGACGCAGCACCATTTCCATCGCCTGAATCGTCTCGCGGCAGGCGCTGTAGAGTTCGCGGTGGCGGGCGGTCGGCGTGCCGATCACGGCGGTGCGCATCATCGGCGCGTGATAGCGCGCGCTCACCCCAGTCCATTGCAGGCTGAGCTGATCCTGCGCTTCCAGCCGGCGGCGGCCGGATTTCGAGCGCACCAGCAGCGCATCGTCGCCGGAGCCGATGACGAATTCGTTGGCGGCATAGTCGCCGCCGCCCGCGAGCACGGCGTTCTGCAGGGCGGCGAGGATTTCCGCCTCGTCACTGCCGGCCTTGATGAGCGGAAGGGCGGCGTCCAGCGCCTCGTCCGAAAGGGCCGCGGCGCGCTCGACATAGGCGATCTCGGCGGGGCTCTTGATCAGGCGCAGGCGGCTGACGATGGTGGAGGCGTCGATGAGCTGGCCGAAGCTCTGGAGCTGGTTGTCGAGCAGGCGGGCATTGCGGCCCGTCAGGCCATGCGTGTCGTATTCCACGCCGATGCGGCAACCGAGCAAGTCGAGATCGGAGAGCAGGTTCTTGAGGTCCATCGAGGGGTCGGCGTTGACGCGGTCGATCCAGACCTCGATCTTCTCGATGGTCGAGGTGCGCCGCGCCTGGCGCAGGTCCGCCGAGCGGGTGAGCAGCACCATCTCGCCGCTCGCCTTCACGACGAGCGTCTGGAAGAAGCAGTAGCCAAACGTGTCATAGCCTGTCAGCCAATACATGCTCTCCTGCGCGAAGAGCAGCATGGCATCGAGCTTTTCCTCCCGCATCCGGGAGGTGAGGCGCTGGAGCCGGTTGGCGTATTCCTCGCTGTCGAAGTGAAGTGCCATGGGTGTCTCCCTCGTCCGTTTGTTATGAGTAGGCGTCAGGCTCTGACCATGATCGCCGAAATCTGGCGGCCGTAGTCCGGTTCCTGCCGGTGCGTGGTGCGCCGGTAGGAGAAGAAGCGATCCTCGTCGGGATAGGTGCAGATGTCGAGATTTTCCGCCGTCACGCCGGCATCGGTCAAGCGCTGCGTCGTCAGGCCCGGTAGGTCGAACATCGCGTGCCCGTCCTTGCCCGAGGGCGTGAAATAGCGCTGATAGGCGTTATCGACGGCGAGGAAGCGCTCGACGAATTCCGGGCCGACCTCGTAATTGCGCCGGCTGATCGACGGGCCGAGGCTGGCGATGATATTCTCGCGTTTCGCGCCGAGTTTTTCCATGGCGGCGATGGTGTTTTCGAGCACGCCATAGAGCGCGCCCTTCCAGCCGGCATGGGCGGCCCCGACGACGCGAGCTTGCGGGTCGCAGAACAGGATCGGGCCGCAATCGGCCGCCAGCACGCCGAGTACCATGCCGGGCGTGGCGCTGACCAGCGCATCGGCCTGCGGCCGCGCGCCGTCATAGCTTTCATCGACCACGACGACATCGGGCGAGTGGATCTGGTGCACGGTCGCGAGCTTTTCCGGTGCCGCGGAAAACCAGCGGGCGACGCGGGCGCGATTCTCCTGCACCTTCTCGCGCTCGTCCTGCGAGCCGAGGCCGACATTCAGGCCGCGATAGATGCCTTCGGATACGCCGCCGGTACGGGTGAAGAAGCCGTGCTGCGCGGCTTTTCCGGCGCGTTCGGTGAGAAGCGGACTTTGGATCGGGGAGGGAAGCGTCTGGTCCTTCATGGTCTCTCGGCTGGGCTTTTGAGGGGCCGCCAGGCAGGAACGCGACCGGGCATGCGGGGTGCAAATCGGGCCGGATGTTGTCCGGCCTTTTCCGGCATGTCAATCCGGCTGGCGGAAAGGGAAGAGCGAGAGCGAGGCGCTGCCGACGGCGAGGACCTTGAAAAGATCGCCCATTTTCCCGGCGCCCGAGCCGGCGAGCCGGTCGACATCGTCCAGGATGGATTGCTGCGTCTCGGCGTCGCGGTGGCGGCCGAGCGCGGACGCCCGTTCGCCGATGCCCAGCCCCACGAGGAAATCGCCCTGGTGCAGCATGCCGTGCACATGCAGGCCGGCGCCGGCCGCCGCACCGGCCAGCCGTTCAAAGTCCACATGGCTCGTCAGGTCCGCCTCGCCGGGATGGGCGAGCGGCGGATCGAAATCGTGTTTGAGTACCGCCTGCAGCGTATCGCCGAAGCCGGTGACGAAATGGCCGTAATCGATGATGACGGCCGAGCCGCCGAACCGCGCAATGCGCTCGGCGATCGTCGCCATGACCGCTTCGCGGGCGGGGGCGATCTCGAAGATCGTGCCGTTCGGGACGCTCTTGTGATGCTCCGGCAGCACGGCTGGATCGAGCATTGCGACACCGGCGGCGAAGGTCAGTTCGTCCTCGGCATCCAGCCCGACGAGCCTTTCACGGAAACCGGCCGAGGTCTTGATGAACTGGCGGATCGGGATGGCGTCGAACAGCTCGTTGGCGGCGAGCAGCACGAAGCCGTCGGGCAGGTCCTCGAAACTGTCGTGCCAGGTGACGCGGGCCGCCTGGGTGCCGAGCGTTTCATGCTGGACGGCGCGCAGCTTCGGGCTGGTCTCGATCAGGTGGAAGGTCGCGTTCTCATAGAGCTGCGGGGCGAGCTTGTGCACGACGCGCAGCATGTCGGCCATCATCGTGCCGCGGCCAGGGCCGATCTCGGCGATGCGTACGGTCTCCGGGCCGCCGTGCTTCTGCCAGGCGTGAACGAGGAAGATGCCCAGCATTTCGCCGAACAGCTGGCTCACTTCCGGTGCCGTGACGAAATCGCCGGCACGGCCGAAGGGATCGCGGGTGCGGTAATAGCCGTATTCGGGGTCGGCGAGGCATAGCGCGAAATAGTCGGTGACGCTGATCGGTCCGTTGGTGCGGATCAGCGCCTTGATCTTCTGGGCGAGGGGTGTCGTCATGGCGGGGTCCGCTCAGGCGTTGGCCGGATGGGCCGCACGGGCGCGAAAGATCGCCCAGAGACCGACGAGCAGCATCGGCAGCGAGAGCAGCATGCCCATGGTCAGCCAGCCGCCGAAGAGATAGCCGAGCTGCGGATCCGGTTCGCGGAAGAATTCCACCGTGATGCGCGACAGCGCGTAGCCGGCGACGAAAAGGCCGGTGACGAGGCCGGGGCGCTTCAGCGCGCCGAAGCGGTAGATGGCGACGGCCAGCACGGCGAGCAGCACGATGCCCTCGAGGCCCGCTTCATAGAGCTGGCTCGGGTGGCGGGCGAAGGGGCCGGCTTCCGGGAAGATCACCGCCCAGGGCGCATCCGACAGGCGGCCCCAGAGTTCGCCGTTCACGAAATTGGCGATGCGGCCGAAGAACAGGCCGATCGGCACGACGGCCGCGACGATGTCGAACAGGCTCCAGACCGGAATGCTGTTGCGGCGGGCAAACAGGATCATGGCGAGCGTCGTGCCGGCAAAGCCGCCATGGAACGACATGCCGCCGTTCCAGACCTGGATGGCGCGCAGCGGATCGGCCGCGACATTCGGGAAGTCGTAGAACAGGATATAGCCGATGCGGCCGCCGAGAATGATGCCGACGGCGGCCCAGACGAGGAAGTCGTCGAGCTGCACGCGGGTCGCCGGCGCCTGCCCGGCCCACAGCCGCGGCGTCTCGATCAGCCGGCGGGCATAGAACCAGCCGAGCAGGATGCCGACGACATAGGCGATGCCGTACCAGTGTACGGCGACCGGGCCGATCGAGAAGGCGATCGGGTCGATCTCCGGGTAGGGCATGATGGCGAAGAGATTTGCGATGGTCGTCAAGGTCACTGTCTTCCGGTTTTCGCGGGGGAAGATGGCGACCGGACATGGCAGGGTCAAGGCGATAAATCGTGATACACCGGCCCCGACGGGCCGGAGCGGGCTGCGATCCACCGGAATCCGCTTGCAAGGCGTCCCATCAGACCCTACCTCAGGGACAGAGCGTGGGCGCAGATAGCCCGCGGGACCATCGATCCCCGAAGAGAGGGCTGACCATGACAACAGGTGCAAACCGCATTCTCGACGATTTCGCCAAGCTGATGACCGACGCCGCGGGTGCTGCCCAGGGCGTGCGCAAGGAGGCCGAGACGGTGTTCCGCGCGCAGGCCGAGCGTTTCATCAACGGCATGGACCTCGTCAAGCGCGAGGAATTCGAAGCGGTGCGCGAAATGGCGATCAAAGCGCGCGACGAAAACGACGCTCTTTTGAAGCGCATCGAAGCGCTGGAAGCCCGTCTCGACACGGGCAAATGATCCGTTTCAAGACAGCTTTAGACCATCGGGACTCGGTTGGCGTGATTCACCTCGCGCCAACCGTTTTTTTTAATAAAAATTTTACCCCTGTGGACACTCCCGAAAAGCTCTTTCGGCAGAGTCCCTTAAGCCTTCGTCCTGAATCTTTTTGGCAGGCTCTGTCCACAACCGGGCGGAGAAAATGGCAGCTGAGGGGCTGGCGTCGTGACTCCGCCGTTATACACTGATTTTAAATGATGATTCGAGACGGGCAGCGCAAGCTTCGGGCAGGGTAAGTCGTCCAGACTGCGCAAAGTGCCGAGCAATCATTCAGTGTTGTATCCGGAGTATGGTTTGCTTGCATCGCGTGTGAACGCGATGACGCATGCCTGCCGGCCTTGAAGGTGATGCATGAGCCTTATGGAATTGGATATCGGGCGTCAGTCCAACCCGGTCGATATGATCGAGTTCGTCGCGGCCAACAATGACTGGTCGTTCGAACGTTCGGGCGAAGACGAAATCGCCATGACCGTCGAGGGCAAGTGGACGGACTACCACGTCTCCTTCTCCTGGATGGAAGAGTTCGAGGCGCTGCATCTGGCCTGCGCCTTCGACATCAAGGTACCCGAAAGCCGCGTCGCCGAAGTGCATTGCCTGCTCTCGCATGTGAACGGCCAGGTGCTCATGGGGCATTTCGACCTGTGGCGCCGCGAGGATGTCGTGATCTTCCGTCAATCGCTGCTGCTGGCCGGCGGCGCCGAGCCCACGAACCGTCAGGTCGAGGTGCTGTTGTCCAGCGCGCTCGAATCCTGCGAGGCCTATTTCCAAGCCTTCCAGTTCGTCGTCTGGTCCGGGATGGATGCCCAGTCGGCCGTCGATGCGGTGCTTTTCGAAACGGTTGGAGAAGCCTGAGAATGTCGGTTGCGGTTTCGGGTCCCATCGTTCTCATCGGCGCCGGCAATATGGGCGGCGCCATGCTGGCGGGCTGGCTGAAGAGCGGTATTGCCGGCTCTTCCGTTCTGGTCATCGATCCCGGCCCGTCGCCGGCCATGGCCAAGCTGATTGCCGACAATGGCGCGCGTCATGAGACCTCTGCGCCCGAGGGCGTGAAGGCCGGGGTGATCTTCGTTGCGGTCAAGCCGCAGGTCATCGACCAGGTGCTGCCGCCGCTGAAAGGGCTCGTCGGGCCGGAGACGGTCGTCGTCTCGGTTGCCGCCGGCAAGACCATCGCCAATCTCGAAAGCCATCTTGGCGAGGCTGCTACCGTGCGCGCCATGCCCAACACGCCGGCCATGATCGGCCGTGGCGTCACCGGCGCCTTCGCC